>NZ_WNXE01000076.1:0-10069 GCF_010993615.1 Arhodomonas sp. KWT
CGGAGGTTGTCCTCGACGCTGAGGTGGGGGAAGAGGCTCGACTCCTGCGGGATCAGGCTGATGCCGCGCCGGAGCAGGCGGTGGGTGGCAATGCCGGTGATCTCCTCGCCGTCGAAACGGACCCGGCCCCGGCGGGGGGTGAGGAAGCCGCAGGCGGTCTTCATGACGGTGGACTTGCCGGCGCCGTTGAGCCCGATCAGCCCCCGTATCGACCCGGGGGGCACCGTCACGGAGACACCGCGCAGGATGTCGATATCCGAGGTGTAGCCCGCCGTCACGTCCTCGATCTGCAACAGTGCCGTCATGCCGCTTCTCCGCCCAGGTAGGCCTCGATCACCGCCGGGTCGTTGAGGACGTCCTCCGTGTTACCGTCGGCGAGGATCGAGCCCGCGTTCATGCACACGCTGCGCTCGCACATCTCACGGACGACGGGCATGTCGTGACTCACCAGAAGGAACGTCTGTCCCAGGGCGTGGCGTTCCCGCACGAACCGGCCCATGATCTCGCGCATGCTCGGGTGGACGGCCGCGAAGGGCTCGTCGAGCAGGGCGATGCGCGGTGGCACCATGAAGCAGGTGCCGAACTCCAGGAGCTTGCGCTGCCCGCCCGAGAGCCGGCCGGCGTCGAGCGCGGCCACCGGTGACAGGGAGAGCTCGTCGAGCAGTGCGCGGGCCCGGGTCAGGGCGTCCCGCGCGTTCAGGCCCAGGCCGCGCCCGGCGACGAGCAGGTTGTCCAGCGTGCTGACCCGGTCGAAGACGCGGGTGAGCTGGAACATGCGCAGTATCCCTGCCCGGGCCCGCCGGTGGACCGGCAGCCGGGTGACCTCCCGCCCCTCCAGGGTCACCGTGCCGCCGTCCGGCGCCAGATGGCCGCTGAGCATGTTGAGCAGGGTAGTCTTGCCCGAGCCGTTGGGTCCGATCAGGCCCACCAGCTCCCCCGCCGCCACGTCGAAGTGCACCGAGTCCACCGCGTGCCGTCCGCCGAAGCGCTTTTCCAGTCCCTTTACCTGCAGAAACGTCATGCGTTCACCCCTCCCTCGCGCCGGTCTCCCGCCGCCCCGGGAGCCGGTCGGCGCCGAGCTGCAGCAGTCCCCAGATGCCGCCGCGGAAAAACCGGGCGAAGACGATGACGAGCAGCGCGAAGACGATCAGGTGGTAGTCGCCGACCTCGCGCAGCATCTCGCCCGCGGTGTAGACGAGCAGGGCGCCGACGATGGGGCCGATCATCGTGCCCATGCCGCCGATGACCACCATGCTTACCACCAGGCCGGTATTGAGGATCAGCCCCAGCTCGGGGCTGATCAGCCCGGCGAACGGTGCGTAGAGCGTGCCGGCGAGCCCGCAGATCGCCGAGCTGACCACGAAGGCCAGCGTCTTCCACCACACGATGGAGACCCCGCGGCTCGCCGCCGCGACCTCGTCGTCGCGCACCGCCTGGAGGAACAGCCCCATGCGCGAGCGCATCAGTGCGTAGAGCGCGATCTGCACCAGCACGACCACCGCGAGCATCAGGTAGTAGTAGGGCAGGCGCCCGTCGAAGACCGTGGGCACGTTCAGGCCCAGGTCGCCGCGGGTGACGGAATACGAGTTGCCGATCACCAGCCGCAGGATCTCCGCGAACGACAGCGTGGTCAGGGCCACGTAGGCCCCCTGCAGGGGCAGCACGATGCGTCCCAGCACCAGCCCGATGCCCGCAGCGGCGGCCACGCCCACCGGCACCCCCAGCCACGGCGATATCCCCCAGTGATGGCTGAGCAGGCCCACGCCGTAGGCCCCGACCATGGCGAACGCCGCCGGCGCGAGGTTCATCTGGCCGGTGTAGCCGGTCACCAGGTTCCAGCCCATGGCCTGCAGGGCGTAGTAGAGGCTGACGATGACCACGCCCTGCCAGTACACGCTGGTGAGGACCAGCGGCAGGGCCGCGACCAGTGCCAGGATGACGAGGGAGCCGTGGAATTCCGCGCGCAGGCGGCGCTCCGAGTTGCCCATCAGACGCTCCTGCCCTTTTCGCCGAACAGCCCCTGGGGGCGGAACATGAGAACCAGGATGAGGATGACCAGGCCGAAGGTGTCCCGGTAGCCGTAGGAGATGAACACGGCGCCAAAGCTCTCGGCGACGCCCAGGAACAGCCCGGCCACCACGGCGCCGGCGACCGAGCCCATCCCGCCGAGCACCACGACCACGTAGGACTTCACCGCGGTGAATACGCCGACGTCCGGGGAGGCGTTGATGATCGGCGCGAGCAGCCCCCCGGCGAACGCGGCCAGTCCCCCCGAGGCGGCGAACACGGCGGCACTCACCCGGCCGGGGTCGATCCCCGCGAGGGAGGCGCCGAGGCGGTTCTGGGCGACCGCCTGTACCTGCTTGCCGGCGACGGTGAAACGCATGAACGCGAACACGCCCGCGATCACCGCCACGCCGAGCCCGGTGGCCATCAGCCGGTGGCCGTCGGCGATCACCGGACCGAGGTGCACGCGTGCCGTGTCGATGAGCTCGGGGCCGCGGTAGGGGTAGGGGCCGATGACCTTGTCGACGAGGTTGATGAGCAGCAGCGACAGCCCGAAGGTGACGATGATCGCGTACTCGTCCTTCATCAGCCCCCAGCTGGCGTAGCCCGCGTAGAGCGGGCGCATCAGCGTCCGCTCCGTCACCCAGCCGAGGGCCGCGCCGACGAGCACCGCTGCCGGCAGGGTGAGCCACACGGGAACGCCGAGGGCGGTGCTGAGCAGGGTGTAGGTGTAGGCCCCGACCATGTAGAACTCCCCGTGGGCGAAATTCACCACCCGCAGGATCCCGAATATCAGGGTCAGCCCGATGGCCATCAGCGCGTAGAACACGCCGGTCATCAGGCCCGTGACCGTCAGATCGAGGTAAAGCATCAGCTCCATCCCCCCGTGTCGAATTCCCCGATCAGCGTCTCGACCTCCAGGGCGAGGCGCAGTAGCCGGGCGTCCTCGCCGCGCCGCCCCGCGAGCTGCAGGCCGATGGGCGCGCCGGAGTCGTCCGTGCCGCAGGGCAGAGTCACCGCGGGCATGCCGGTGAGGTTGAACGGTGCGGTACACCGGGTGGCGGCGGTGTGGACCGGCATGCTTCGGCCGGCCACCTCGACGGCGGTGGCGCCCACCGGTGGTGCCGGCACCGGCAGCGTGGGCGTAACAAGGGCATCGCACCGCTCCAGTGCCGCGTGCATGGCGATGTCCAGTTCGCCGCGCAGCCGTTGTGCGCGCTGGTAGTCGACCCCGGGAATGAACTGCCCGATCTCCAGGCGGACGCGGACATCCTCGCCGAGCCGTTCGGGGTGATGTTCAATGAGCCGCATGTGCTGCTGCGTCGCCTCCACGCAGAGTGTGGCGAACTGGGCGCCCGCGGCGTGGTCGAGCAATGGCAGCGGGCGCTCCACCACTGCGATGCCGCGGTTGTGAAGCAGCGAGAGGGCCCGCTCCAGGCGCTCGCGCACGGCAGGGGCGAGCTGCTCGAAGAAGAAGTCCGCGGGCCGTACCAGCGTCCAGCCGCGGTGGTCGTCCGGCTCATCGGTGGGGACGGCCGGGCCCCCGGCCATGACGTCGAACATGGCCGCCGCGTCCGCCACGTTACGCGTGATCGGCCCGACGTGGTCGAGCGACCAGCCCAGTGGCAGAACGCCCTCGGTGGATACCGCGCCGTAGGTCGGCTTGAAGCCGACCACCCCGCAGCATGCGGCGGGGATACGGATGGAACCCGCGGTGTCGGTGCCCAGTGCGGTGTCGACGATGCCCGCGGCGACCGCTGCTGCGGAGCCGCCGCTGGAGCCCCCGGCGATGCGCGCCGGCGCGCGCGGATTGACCACGGTGCCGTAGTGGGGATTGACGCTGGTGATGCCGTAGGCCAGCTCGTGCATGTTCAGCGTGCCCACGATCAGTGCCCCTGCCTCGCGCAGCCGGGCGACACAGGGGGCGTCTTCGGCCGCAGGCTCGCTCGTCAGGGCGAGACTGCCGGCCGTACGGGGCATGTCGCGTACGCTGATGATGTCCTTGATGCCCACGAGCATGCCGCTCAGGGGGCCGCTGACGGGGGAGACCGGCGGTGGGCACAGGCCGATGAAGGCGTTGAGCTGGCGCTGTTCGCTCACCCGGGCGAGAGCGGTGTCGAACCGCTGAATCGCCGTGTGCGCCGGCGCGAGCGATGTGGCCGGTATGCCCGTGCGGGGCGTGCCGGCGGGCCTGCCGGGGTGGAAGGGAGGGGCGGAGGGATCCGGGGCGTTCGCCAGGGCGTCGAGCTCCGGCTGATTGACGTCGAAACGGGCCCCCCACAGCTCGTGGCGTTCCGGATACGGGTAACCGCGCAGGGCGGCGAGGGCGGTCAGGTAGCGGTCACGTGCTTCGCTCGGGGTCATCGTGGTGTCCGGCAGGGTTGAAGGCGCTGCGCCATACCGGCGGGAGCGGGTCTGGCGCAGCGGGTGCGACACGATTCGCCCGGATCAGTCGCCCGGGCGGACCAGCAGGTCGGGGTCCAGCGACTGCCCGGCCTTCTGCACCAGCGGGGCCTCGCTGACCGGCTGACCCGTTTCCGTGAGCTGGTAGGTCACGAAGGGGACCTCCAGCCACTGCTGGAAGCTGTAGCCGGGCTCGTCGGAGAAGGTGATGGTGCCCCGAGTGCCGGTGTACTCGATGCCCTGGAGGGTCTCGATGACCGGGTCGGCGTCCGTCGTGCCGGCGCGGTTCATCGCCTCGGCGAGCAGGAACAGGCTGTCGGCCGCCTGGAAGATGAGCCGGTTCGGCTCCTTGCCGTAACGCTCGGTGTACGCCTCGCTGACCTTCTCGCCCAGCGGCGGCATCGACATGGCCGGATGATAGAGGCCGAACTCCAGCAGGGTACGGCCGGCCTCGCCGACGTTGTCCCAGAAGTCCGGATAGTCCGCCAGGCCCGCGCCGTCGTACAGCCAGGTGGTCGCGCTCGGGGCGACGCCCTGCTCGTAGAGCTGGTTCATCAGGATGTAGGCGGCCGGCGGCAGGAGGATGTTCACGACCACGTCCGGCGGATTCGCCTTGAGCGGCAGCACGGCGGGCATGAAGTCCTTCGACTGGCGGTCCAGCGTCTCGTAGCGGAAATCGATGTCCGGTGCCTTCTCGGCGAGATACTTGCCCAGCAGCTCCGCCTGGCCGATGCCGTAGTCGGTGTTCTCGGCGAACGTCACCACCGAGTCGACGTCCATGTCCGCGAGCACGGAGGCCATGGCCTGGGAGACCCGGGTGTTGTAGTTGGCGGGGTTGAAGACCTGCCGGTAGCCCTTCTCGCGGATCGCGTCGGACCAGCCGTTGGTGTTGACGTAGGGGATGTTGTAGCGCTTGGCGACCTCGATCTCGGCAAGCACGTTCGAGCTCTGGTGCTCACCGGTGATCGCGACCACGCCGTCCCTGGTGATGAGCTTCTCGGCGGCGGAACGCCCCTTCTCGGGCAATCCCTGGCCGTCCTCCATCACCAGCTCGACCTTGCGGCCGAGGATGCCTCCCTGGTCATTGAGCATATCCCGGGCGATCTCCAGGCCGGCCTTCACCTGGGTTCCCTGAACCACGGATCCGGGCGGGGATTGAGAAAAGATGGCGCCAATCTTTACAGGCCCGCTGTCCTGCGCGGCGGCGGTGCCCGTCAGTGCGAGGGCGGCGCCCGCCAGCGCAGCGCCCATACCGAGGTGCTTGAATTTGAACATGATGGCCTCCAGAAGCCAGTTAACCGGTTGTGGTAGGACCGGTCCTTCCACACAAGTTAAAAGAAGCAGAGCGGGCTTGAAGCGTCAATAAAAATTACTGAAAATCCAGAAACTGGGTAGAAAAGTAACTTGTTGGTGCATAGTGGGCTGTTGTCGGGTGACTTTTGGTGCGTGCGCGTGCACCGCGGTGATGCCCCTGAGCGAAAAAGGTGCGTAGTCATGGCGACGGAAGGAAAACCGGTCACCCACACGACGGCCTGGCGTATCCAGCAGTACATCGTCAGCGAGGGGCTGGCCGCCGGGGATCGGATGCCCTCCCAGCGCGAGCTGGCGCATGAGCTCGGCGTCAGCCGGAACTCCCTTCGCGAGGCGTTTGCCACGCTCTCCTTCATGGGGGTGGTGGACGTCCAGCCCGGACGCGGGGTCTACGTCGGTGACACGACATTCCGGCACGGGACACTGTCGGCCGGGAGCGCACAGGGAGAACAGGGCGGGCAGGGCTTTTCCTACGTCGAGGTCTACCAGCTTCGTTTCGCCCTGGAGGCGCAGACGGCCCGCCTCGCCGCCAGGCGGGCCACGGCGGGGGACATTCGTGCGTTGCGGGAGGCAAACGCGCGACTGAACGCCTGCATGGAGACACGTCGGCTCAGCGATGCCGCGCAGCACGACTACGAGTTCCACATGGGCATCGCCGGTATCGCTGGCAACGCCATCATGCGGGACGTGCTGGCGCGCTACCAGCCGCTGGTACTGGAGAGCCAGACGCTGCCCCTGTACGCACTCGCTCGTCTGCCCGAGGCCGTGGCGGAGCACGAGATGCTCATCGATGCGATCGACAGCGGCGACCCCCTGCTCGCCGAGCACATGGTCCACCATCACCTGTTGCGTGCCGCGGACCGCACCGGCACGAAGTTCTCGACGAGCTGACTGACCCTTGAGATGGCGGTTAACCGGGCAGCGGCCATATGCCCTCTCCATCGCTACGCTATCGAGGACGCAGCGGCAACGGGGCCGGAACTGAGCGATGATGGGCGGTTGACGACGTCATCCGCTATCGGCTCTCCCGCCGAGCCCGTCGCTGCCGAGTGAGAGGCCGTTCGCACGGCAATTGTCGTGTCACATTCCGTCTCCACCATAAACGGGACCGGAATGCAGGGACGGATTCACGTGGGCGAGAGTCAGCATACCCAGTCGACGCTTTGGGCCTTCGTCACGGCCTACCGGGCGGCCACGGGAGAGTCGCTTTCCTATCTCCGTCTGGTTCAGGATGGCAACTATCTCCGGCACGTCCTGCGCGAGGGACGGGACAGCGGTGATCCCGCGCTGTGCGATCTCGCGGGGCGTTTGGAGCGCTCTCTCCCGGAGGACGGCGAGGCCCCGCCCGGCGGTGCGTCTTTTCCGCCTTCCGCTGACAGCGGGGCCGGGGGCAGGCGTGGGCCGGTCGAGGAATACGCCGAGGCCGTGGCGGCGGCGCTGGCCCGCGCCGAGCTGCTCTCGCTGGATGACCGCGAGGGGCTGGACCGCCTCGCGCGCCGCGGCCACCTGGACGCCGATACCACCAGCGCGATCGAACGCGATACCCGCGGGCGAGCCGGGGTCGCACCGCTGAACTGGCGTGACGAGCTGTACGCCAACGTCTGCCGGCTGCAGGCCGATGGCGAGCTCGATGAGAGGGGCCGGCTGCGCGTTTACGCCACCTACATCCGGCGCGGCCGGCTTTCCGTGGCCCATGCCGAGGCCGTGATGGCTGAGCTGGCGCCGCCGGAGGGCGAGGGCGGCACCGTGGATGAGCGCGGCGGCCGTCGCGGGCAGTGGGGTATCGTCGCCGGGGTGTTGCTCGCCGGTCTCGTCGTGGCCGGTGCCGTCGCGGCGGTGGCCGGGCTTTCCGGCGCCGGCAACGGCGGTGCGGTCCGCCTGGATGAGCCGATCACCGCGGACACGACCTGGAGCACCGGTACGACCTACCGGCTGATGGATACCGTCTTCGTGGAGGACGGCGCCACCCTGACCATCGAGCCGGGCACCACGATAGAGGGCGCGTTCGGTGCCGCGCTGGTGATCACCCGCGGGGCGGACATCCAGGCCAGCGGCCGCCCCGACCGGCCCATCGTCTTCACGAGCGCGCAGCCGCCGGGCGAACGCCGTTCCGGCGACTGGGGCGGTGTGGTCCTGCTCGGGGGCGCGCCGGTGAACGTCGACGGCGCCCACGTGGAGGGTATCCCGGCCGACGATCCCCGTGGGGCCTTCGGCGGGGACGACCCGGCGCACTCCTGCGGGGTCATGGAGTACGTGCGCATCGAGTTCGCCGGTCACGAGGTCTTCGCCAACAACGAGCTCAACGGCCTGACCGTCGGCGGCTGCGGCCGGAACACCATCCTCCGCCACCTCCAGATCCACCGCGGGCTGGACGACGGCATCGAGTTCTTCGGCGGGACGACGGATCTCGCCCAGACCCTCATCACCGGGCCCGGCGACGACGGCCTTGACTGGGACATGGGCTGGCAGGGCCGGGTCCAGAACGTCATCGTGCAGCAGTATCCCGGAAGGGGCGATAACGGGATCGAGGCGGACAACCTCAAGGGCTCGCCGGATGCGCGGCCGCGCTCCGGGCCGACGCTCTACAACGTCACCCTGCTCGGCCCCGGGCAGGCGCAGGGCCGCCAGCGGGGCATGACCCTGCGCCGCGGTACCGGTGCCCACTTCCACAACCTGCTCGTGGCCGGGTTCCCGCTGGAGGCCGTCGACGTCCAGGGCGGGACGAGCGCCTCGCTGGCGGGTTCCGGCGACCTGAGCTTCGACCACACCATGATCGCCATGCCCGTCGCGGCCGCCTTCCAGCCGGAGACCGGCGAGGCCGACGACGACGGCGGCTTCGTCGAGCGGGATTTCCTCGAAACCGCGCCGGCCACCACGCTGGGCGCCGAGCCGCGTCTGTCGCCCCGGGCGTTCAGCGTGACCGCCCCGCGGTACGCCCCGCTCGGCACCAGCCCGGCTGCCGGTGCCGGCGTGGCACCGCCGCAGTCGGAGTTCTGGGACGAGTCCACCACCTACATCGGCGCGGTGGCACCGGGGGACGGCGCGGACTGGACCGCAGGCTGGACCGCCTTCCCGGAGAACTAGAAGGTCCGGTCTCCCTGCGCGAGGTCGCCGAAGCGGGCCTGCAGCAGTGTCAGCGCGGCGATGCCGGCGGTCTCGGCGCGCAGGATGCGGGGGCCGAGCGCGAGGCGTGCGAAGCCTTGTCCGGCGGCCTCTTCCACCTCACCGTTACTGAGTCCGCCCTCGGGCCCCACGAGCAGGGCGATGCCGCCATCCGGGGCCGGCAGGTTGGAAATGCTCGTGCCGCCGTCGGGGTCGAGCACAACGCCGGAATGGTCCGCCGTCATCGACCAGGCGGTTTCCAGGGTGCAGGGGGTGTCGATCCGGGGGATACGGTTGCGGCCGCACTGTTCGCAGGCGCTGATCGCGACCCGTTCCCAGTGGGCGCGGCGGCGCGCGGCGCGCTCGTCGCCGAGGCGGACCGTCGAGCGTGCGGTGATGACCGGGATCATGCGCGTCATGCCCAGCTCCACGCCCTTCTGCACCGCGAAGTCCATGCGGTCCCCCTTGGCGACGCCCTGCAGAAGCAGGAACGGGCGCGGCGGCTCGCTCTCGCGCAGGCGGTGCTCCGTCAGGGTCAGCCGTGCATCGCGCCGCTCCAGGGTGTCGACACGGGCGGCGTATTCGCCGCCTTTGCCGTCGAACACCGTCAGGGCGTCGCCGGCACGCAGCCGGCGGGCGCGGAGGTGGCGCACCGTCTCGTCGGGCGCGTTGATGGTGGTGCCGGCGCTCAGGGGGCCGGGGAGGTGGATTCGGGTCTCGCTGCGCGACATGGTCTCGGATCGCTGATGTGGTGAACGGGGCCGGATTACTCGCGACGATGGTACTGCCGGCCCCGCCGGGGTCAACGCCCCGGGTGGCGGCCGAGTCGGCGGTAAAGGGTGCTCCGGCTGATCCCGAGGCTGCGGGCCGCGGCGGCGACGTTGCCGTCGTGGGCCTGCACGGCGGCGCGCATCATCGACTCGTCGCGGGCGCGCAGGCCGGACGAGACGGTGTCCTCCCCGGTCGACGGCGTCGCGAGGTCGTCCGGGAGGTCGTACCGGCGCAGCGGCCTTCCGGGCTCCGCCAGGGCCGCCGCGGTGCGCAGGACGTTGTGCAGCTCGCGCAGGTTGCCCGGCCAGTGATGTTCGCGCAGCGCCTGCATGAACTCCGGCTCCGGTTCCGTGGCGACGTTCTCCGTGGTCAGCATGTGCCGGATCAGGGCCTCGAGGTCGGCGCGCTCGCGCAGCGGCGGCAGGCGCACACGCAGGCCGTTGAGGCGGTAGTAGAGGTCCGCGCGGAATGTACC
>NZ_WNXE01000076.1:10162-13162 GCF_010993615.1 Arhodomonas sp. KWT
CTCGAGGTCGGCGCGCTCGCGCAGCGGCGGCAGGCGCACACGCAGGCCGTTGAGGCGGTAGTAGAGGTCCGCGCGGAATGTACCGTCGGCCACGCACTGTGCGAGGTCCCGGTTCGTGGCCGCGATCAGGGCGAAATCCACCGATTCCTCGTGGCCGCCGCCCACCGGCACGACACGTTGCTCCTGAAGCACGCGGAGAAGCCGGGTCTGCAATGCCTGGGGCATCTCGCCGATCTCGTCGAGGAACAGGGTCCCGCCGTCCGCCTCGTGCACCCGGCCCCGGGCGCCCTCGCGACGGGCGCCGGTGAATGCCCCGGGGGCATACCCGAATAGCTCCGACTCGATCAGCCCATCGGGTATCGCGGCGCAGTTGACCACCACCAGAGGTCCGCCCGCCCTCGGCCCCTGGTGGTGGATACGGTGGGCGAGGTACTCCTTGCCCGTCCCGGTCTCGCCCTCGACGAGTACCGGAATGCCCCGGGCGTGAACCCGCAGGGCACGCGCCTCGCAGGCGGCGACGGCGTCGTCGCCGTGATGCAGCGCGGGCGTGTCTGCTGCGGCACCGGTACCCGGCACCACGGTCCGGCCGGGCTGGTCGCGCTCGCCGCGGACACTCACGCGCGCGTGGACCTGCAGCCCGGAGCGGGTGGTCAGCAGTGTCGTGCCGTGGCTCGCCCGGGCCACCGCGTTGCCCAGCTCCGCGTCGAAAAGGCCATTGAACCCGCCGGCCGCGGTGCCGAGGTGGCCGAGGGCGCTGGCGTTGGCCGCGAGCAGGGCGCCGTCGGGGCCGAACGCGGCGATCCCCTCGCCGAGGGTCCCGAGGAACTCCCGCCGCGGGTGGAAGTGCACGTACACGGCGTCGTCGAACTCGGTCTCGAGCAGGCGGTTCTCCACCATGAGCGCTGCCATGCGCACCAGCCCGAGGGCATGGAGCTGGCGTGTCGGCTGATCACCGGAGACGTCGAACAGCCCGATGGTGCGTCCGTCCGGCGCACGTATCGGCGCGGCCGCGCAGGTCAGGAAGCTGTTGCAGTCCAGGAAGTGTTCGGGGCCATGGACGGATACCGCCCGGGCCTCGGCGAGGGCGGTCCCGATGGCGTTGGTGCCCCTCTCCGATTCCAGCCAGCAGGCGCCCGGGCTGAGCGCCACGCGTTGTGCCCGGCGGTCGAAGCCGGGGTCGCCGTAGCGGTGGAGCAGCACGCCCTCCGCGTCGGCGAGGATCACGGCGCTGTTGGTCCGGGCGATCTGCCGGTGGATGGTCTCGAGCTCGGGGAGGGCCGCCTCTATGAGCCGGCGGTTGCCCGCGTGCCGCTCGCGCAGCTCGCTCTCCGAGTAGCACGCCCCCGGCGGGCGGGCGTCGGTCACCAGGCCGTCGAGACGGCACCGGTGCCAGGACCGGGTTACCGTCTCCGCCAGTACCGGTGCGGCGCCGGCGTCGCCACCCTCGAAGAAACGCCGCCTTGCCTCGCGCAGCGAGGCGGAGTCGTTCGCATGATCCGCCGCCATTGGTATCTCTCCTCCGTCCGGGGGTGTCGCATTCTGCAACGGGTGTCCCGTGGCACCTGTCCCGCCCGCGACACCCGTGGAGCACCCTCCGCCCATGAGCGTGCTACGCCAGCCCCCGCGGCGCAAGGCCCGGGCCGGGCGCGACCGGACTGGCACGTCCGTTGCTCTCCATGGCGGTGCCGCCCTGAGGACGGCCTTTCAACGACAACCAGGAGGAGAGCCGATGCTTTACGCCAAGCCCGGAACAGACGGTGCCCGCGTACACTTCCGAAGCCGTTACGAGAACTTCATAGGCGGCGAGTGGGTGCCGCCCGTCGAAGGGGCCTACTTCGAGAACCCCACCCCCGTGACCGGCGAGGTCTTCTGCGAGGTGGCGCGCTCCGGTCCGGCCGATGTCGAGCGCGCCCTGGATGCCGCCCACGCCGCGCGCCGGGGATGGGCCGACACCCCGGTGGCCGAGCGGGCGCTGGTGCTCAACCGCATCGCCGATCGTATGGAGGAGAACCTCGAGACGCTGGCGGTCGCCGAGACCTGGGATAACGGCAAGCCCGTGCGCGAGGCCCTGGCCGCCGACCTGCCCCTGGCCATCGACCACTTCCGCTACTTCGCCGGCGCCATCCGGGCCCAGGAGGGCGGGATCAGCGAGATCGACGGCAACACCGTCGCCTATCATTTCCACGAGCCCCTGGGCGTGGTCGGCCAGATCATCCCCTGGAACTTCCCGCTGCTGATGGCCATCTGGAAGCTTGCGCCGGCGCTGGCGGCGGGCAACTGTGTGGTCCTCAAGCCCGCCGAGCAGACGCCGGCGAGCATCCTGGTGCTCATGGAGCTGATCGCCGATCTGCTGCCGGCCGGCACGGTCAACGTGGTCAACGGCTTCGGCGTGGAGGCGGGCAAGCCGCTGGCGGCGAGCCCGCGCATCGCCAAGGCGGCGTTCACCGGCGAGACGACCACCGGCCGGCTGATCATGCAGTACGCCTCGGAGAACCTGATCCCGGTCACACTGGAGCTCGGCGGCAAGTCGCCCAACGTGTTCTTCGCGGACTGCTTCGCCGAGGACGACGCCTTCCGCGACAAGAGCCTCGAGGGCTTCGCCATGTTCGCCCTCAACCAGGGCGAGGTCTGCACCTGCCCGTCGCGGGCGCTGGTGCAGCGGCGTTTCTACGACGACTTCATGGAGGCCGCGCTGGAGCGCACCGCGGCCCTGCGCCTGGGCAACCCGCTGGACACCGACACCATGGTCGGCGCCCAGGCCTCCCGCGACCAGTACGAGAAGATCCTCGCGTACGTGGACCTGGGCCGCCAGGAGGGCGCGCGGGTGCTCGCCGGCGGCGGTCCGGCGGAGATGTCCGGCGATCTCGCCGGCGGCTTCTACGTGCAGCCCACGGTCTTCGAGGGCGACAACGCCATGCGCATTTTCCAGGAGGAGATCTTCGGGCCGGTGGTGTCGGTGACCGGCTTCGACGGCATGGACGACGCCCTGAAGATCGCCAA
>NZ_WNXE01000770.1:0-793 GCF_010993615.1 Arhodomonas sp. KWT
ACCTGGCCGTCAGCGGCGGTCGTGACTCCATCGTCCTGCTGGACCTCGCCGCCCGTGCCGGCATCGCCGCCGGCGTGGTCCACGTCGACCACGGCCTGGCGACGCACAGCGCCGCCTGGGCCCGTTTCTGTGCGGCGGCGGCGGAACGCCGCGGGCTCGCCTTCCATAGTTGCCGCGTCGGGGTCGTGCCGGGCGGCGATCTCGAGGCCCGGGCCCGGGCCGCCCGCTACGACGCCTTCCAGCGCCTGCTCCCCGGGGGCGCGGTGGTGGCCACGGCCCACCACGCCGACGACCAGGCCGAGACCGTCCTGCTTCGACTGCTCCGCGGCAGCGGCGTCGAGGGTCTGACCGGGATCGCGCCGTCCCGGCCCCTCGGCCCGCTGACCCTGATCCGCCCCCTGCTGGCCTGGCCCCGGGAGGCCATCGACACCTACGCCCGGGCACGCGGACTGGAGTGGGTGGACGATCCGGACAACGCCGAGCTCACGCGGGATCGCAACTATCTCCGCCACACCGTCCTGCCGCAGCTCGCCGCGCGCTGGCCCGGCGTTGGTGCCCGCCTGGGACGCCTCGCCGGCCACGCGCGGGACGCCCGGGCGCTGGCGGCCTGGACCGCGGAGCGCCTGGGCCTCGGCGCGGGGCCGGCCCCCACGGCGGGACTCGCCGGTGCGCCCGATCCCGTCGCGCACGCCGCCCTCCGGGCGTGGCTGCGCGATGTCGGCATGCGTCCGCCGCCCGAGGCCCGCCTGCGCCAGGGGCTGCAGGACCTGCTGGCTGCCGCCGCGGACCGCGA
>NZ_WNXE01000771.1:0-792 GCF_010993615.1 Arhodomonas sp. KWT
CGCGGTACCGGACGGGGCCGGTGAGTGCGTATACGCAGGCCCTGGTCAGGCCGGTGCCGGAGATCAAACGGGCGGTGCTGAGCGATTACTCCTACGTCATCCGGCTGGATCCCGGGGCGATCGTGTTCGGCCTGGGGGTCGGTGTGGCGCTGACGCTGGTGCTCGAGCTGCTGGCACGTGGCGGGATGTTGCTGGTTCGGTCGGCGCGGCGGCGGAGACGGGCGGTTTCCCGAGGCCGGGCCTGACCTGCATCAGGGGCCCCGACCGTCGAGAGCCCTTCCCTTACCCCCTCGAATGAAGGGCGCCGGGCCTCGTTTGGTGCGGTTCGGTGCGGGGGTATACTGCAGGCGTCGCTCACACTTGGCCGTATCCGCCCCTGATGCAGTCCGAACAACCGATCGGGATTTTCGACTCCGGTGTCGGCGGTCTCTCTATCGCCCGCGGCATCCGCGGGCTGCTGCCGGCGGAGGACGTGCTCTACATCGCCGATTCCCGCCACGCGCCCTACGGCGACAAGCCCCACGACTTCATTCTCTCACGCTCGATGGCGCTGACGGCGTATCTGGTGGAGCAGGGCGCAAAGGCGGTGGTGGTGGCCTGCAACACCGTGACCCTGGCGACGATACGTGCGCTGCGCGAGCGTTTCGAGGTGCCCATCGTCGGCGTGGAGCCGGGGGTGAAACCGGCGGTGCTGGCGAGCCGCAGCGGAGTGATCGGCGTGCTGGCCACGGCGTCCACCGTTGCCAGTCCGGGGATCCGGTCGCTGATCGGGCGGTTCAGCGCGGGCAAGCG
>NZ_WNXE01000772.1:0-792 GCF_010993615.1 Arhodomonas sp. KWT
GGCCTGCGGGTCGCGGAGAAGGCGGTGCGCGAGGTCGAGTCCGGCAGCGTCGAGCGCACGGTGCGCTGGCTGCGCGGCCACTACCGGGAGGCGCTGCGCACCGGGCTGCTGGATTCCACCGAGGACCTGGACGTCATCCTGCTCGCCGTGGAGCTCGGCGCTGCCGTCACCTCGGCGGACCGGGGCCTGATGCAGTGGGCGGAGAAGGGTGGTCTGCGGCTGATGCCCGCCGAGCGGCTGCACGGGCTGATGGTCCACCTGGCGGGCGGGTCGGGAGACGGGGGCGACAGTCGAACGATCAGGAAGGACGGAGCCGAATGAGCGGAAGCAGGACACACAACTACCGGGTCGATCTCACCTGGCAGGGCAACCGCGGTACCGGCACCAGC
The DNA here is from genome assembly GCF_010993615.1 of Arhodomonas sp. KWT. NCBI lineage: Bacteria > Pseudomonadati > Pseudomonadota > Gammaproteobacteria > Chromatiales > Ectothiorhodospiraceae > Arhodomonas > Arhodomonas sp. KWT. Next base: position 390 of record NZ_WNXE01000772.1, read on the forward strand.
GATTACCGCGTCTACGGGCGCGAGTACGTCATCGCCGGCGCGGACAAGCCGGTCCTCACCGGTTCCGCCGATCCGGCCTTTCTCGGCGACTCTGCCCACTACAATCCCGAGGAGATGCTGGTGGCGGCGCTGTCGGCCTGCCACATGCTGTGGTACCTGCACCTGTGCGCGGACGCCGGGGTCGTCGTGACCGCCTATGAGGACGGCGCGAGCGGCGCCATGGCGCGGGTCGGCGACGGCCTTCAGTTCACGGAGGTGGTCCTCGCACCCCGGGTCGCGCTGACCCCGGGTGCCGACCGTGAGCGGGCCCTGGCGTTGCACGGGGAGGCCCATGCGCGCTGTTTCATCGCCCGTTCGGTGAACTTCCCGGTGCGCTGCCGCCCGGAGATCCGCCCGGACGCCT
>NZ_WNXE01000773.1:0-789 GCF_010993615.1 Arhodomonas sp. KWT
AACGCCTGGAAGCTCGTGCCCGCCGGCACCTGCGAGTCCATGGCGCTGCCCGGCGGTCGCACCGGCAGCCTCGAGCCGCTGGACCGGGACGTGCCCGCCAAGGGCTAACGCCGGCCGGTCAGGGACGCCGCTCATGGAGGCAATCATGTCCGAAACAGCCACGCGGACGTCCATGATGCCGCCTGCGGACCCGATGCCGGCGCGAGCCGGCGTCGGGCTCAAGGCCCGGCATTACGCGAGCGTCGTCGGCGAGCGCCCGGACGTGGGCTTCTTCGAGGTCCACGCAGAGAACTACATGGGCGCCGGCGGCCCACCCCACGCCTGGCTTGCCGCCGTGCGCGAGCGCTACCCGCTGTCCGTGCACGGGGTGGGGATGAACATCGGCGGCGAGGGCGCCCTGGACACCGCCCACCTCGCCCGCCTCCGCGGCGTGGTGGACCGCTACGAGCCCGCGCTCGTCTCCGAGCACCTGGCGTGGTCCGGTCACGGCGGCGCCTATTTCAATGACCTCCTGCCCCTGCCCTACACGCGGGAGACACTGGTCCGCGTGATCGACCGTGTCGACCGGGTGCAGTGCACGCTGGGCCGGCGCATCCTCATCGAAAACCCGTCCACCTACGTGTGCTTCGGCGGCGATGAAATGGACGAGGTGACCTTCCTCAGCGAACTCGCGCGGCACAGTGGCTGCGGCCTGCTGCTCGACGTGAACAACGTCGCCGTGTCGGCGACAAACCACGACCACGACCCGGCCGCCTACATCGACGCATTTCCCACCGGTCCCGTTGACGA
>NZ_WNXE01000774.1:0-788 GCF_010993615.1 Arhodomonas sp. KWT
CTCCTGGTGGTGCACTTCCGGGCCCGGCGGGACGGCATCCGGCCCCTGGGGGCCGATGAGCTCGGTGACTGGCGCGGCGCGCTGAAGGCGCGCTGGCACCTGCTCGTGCCCCTGGTGTGGCTCGCTACCGCGATCGTCTCCGGGCTCTCGGTGGCGGACGCCGCGGTGCAGTCCTGCGCGCTCACCGTGGTGGTCGGGTCGCTGCGCCGCAGCACCCGCCAGCGGCCCATCGAGCTGCTGGAGGCGCTGGTGCGTACCGGCGAGCGCGCGCTGTCGGTGGCACTGCCCTGTGCGGTGGCCAGCATCATCGTGGCGGTGATCGCCTTCACCGGGCTCGGGACGAAGTTCACCGCGCTGGTGGTGCACCTCTCCGAGGGCAACCTCTACCTCGCCCTCGGGCTCACCGCGCTGGCCAGCCTGGTGCTCGGGGCGGGCATGCCCACGACCTCGGCCTACGTCATGGCCGCGGTGCTGGTGGCGCCGGCGCTGGTGCAGCTCGACGTGGCACCGCTGGTGGCGCACCTGTTCGTGTTCTACGTCTCCATTATTTCGATGGTGACGCCGCCGGTGGCGCTGGCCGCGTACGCAGCCTCCACGGTGGCCGGATCGAAGCCCGGGGAGACCGGCTGGGCGGCGTTCTACCTGGCGCTGCCCGGGCTGGTGATTCCGTTCGCCTTCGCCCTGCACCCGGCACTGGTGCTGTGGGACGGCGCCGGTGCCACGGCCTGGGCCGTGGCCCGCGTGGCGTTGGCCTGTTCCGCGTTCGCGGTGCTGCTGCCGGGCTGGCT
>NZ_WNXE01000775.1:0-788 GCF_010993615.1 Arhodomonas sp. KWT
GGCGACCTCCTCGACTACCTGGCCAACGACCCGGACACCGGCGCGATCCTCCTCTACGTCGAGGCCATCACCGATGCGCGCAAGTTCATGTCGGCGGCCCGCGCGGCCTCGCGCATGAAACCGGTGATCGTGGTGAAATCCGGCCGCCATGCCGAGGGCGCACGGGCCGCGGCCTCACACACCGGGGCGCTGGCGGGCTCCGACAAGGTCTACGACGCCGCCTTCCGGCGCGCCGGCATGCTCCGGGTGGACACCCTCGGCGAGCTGTTCGCGGCGGTGGAGACACTGGCTCTCGCGCCCACGCCGAACGGCGACCGCCTCGCCATCCTCACCAACGGCGGCGGCATGGGCGTGCTCGCCACCGACGCGCTGATAGAGCGCGGCGGCCATCTCGCGGAGCTCTCCGAGGAGACCGTCGAGAAGCTCAACGAGCACCTGCCGGCGACCTGGTCCCGCGGCAACCCGGTGGACATCATCGGGGACGCCCCCGGCGAGCGCTACAGCCAGGCCCTGGAGACCCTGATGGCCGCCCGCGAGGTGGACGCGGTGCTCGCGCTCAACTGCCCCACCGCCATCGCCGACCCCGGCGAGGCGGCGGGGGCGATCGTCTCCACGCTCGGCCGTCACCGCCGGCGCGGGCGCAAGCCGGTGCTCACGAGCTGGGTCGGCGACTTCCTGGCGGTGCCGGCACGGCGGCAGTTCGCCGAGGCCGGCATCCCCACGTACACCACCCCCGAGGGCGCCGTGCGGGCGTTCATGCACGTGGTCGAGTTCCACCACAACCAGCT
>NZ_WNXE01000776.1:0-786 GCF_010993615.1 Arhodomonas sp. KWT
GATGTCCACCAGCACCGCGCGCTCCACGCCGGGGTGGCGCAGGACCTCGCGCAGGGTGCCGCAGTCGCCGCCGCCGACGATCAGCACCCGCCGGGGATCGGTGTGGGTGAACAGCGCCGGGTGGGCCATCATCTCGTGGTAGAGGAAGTTGTCCCGCGTCGTCAGCATCACGCAGCCGTCCAGGGTGAGGACGTTACCCCAGTGGCTCGTCTCGAAGACCTGGATGTGCTGGTAGGGGCTGTGTTCGTCGAGGAGTGTCCCCGTGATACGCAGCGAGAACGCCACGCCCTCGTCCTCGAACGCTTCGGAAAACCAGTGCTCGTCGAGACTCATGCCATGCTCCGCGTGGATCGTGGCCGGGAGTTTACTAGTGCCCTCCGGGGATGCCCAGCACCGCGCGCGTCCGGGGGCTTGCGCCCTGTGCGCGGGGACGCTGATATGATGGCGCCTTCCTGAAACCCTCGCGGCCGCACGCTGCTGGCCCGCAGGGCGGCGAGCGGGGCATTACAGCACAGAGAGAGGAGACCGTCGGATGACTGACACGCCGCAGCGCATTGCCGTCGTGGGGGGCGGCACCATGGGACGGGGGATCGCCCAGGCCGCCCTCACCGCGGGCCGGGAGGTCGTCCTGTGTGACGTCTCCGAGGCCGTTCTGGACAAGGCCCGGGAGACCATCGACGGTGGCCTGCGGCGCCTCGTCGACAAGGGTCGGCTGGAGGCTGACGCCGCCGAGGCCGCGCTCGCGCGACTCAGCGTCACCACCCGCATGGCGGACCTGGCCGATGC
>NZ_WNXE01000777.1:0-786 GCF_010993615.1 Arhodomonas sp. KWT
AGGCGTCCGGGCGGATCTCCGGGCGGCAGCGCACCGGGAAGTTCACCGAACGGGCGATGAAACAGCGCGCATGGGCCGCCCCGTGCAACGCTAGGGCCCGCTCACGGTCGGCGCCCGGGGTCAGCGCGACCCGGGGTGCGAGGACCACCTCCGTGAACTGAAGGCCGTCGCCGACCCGCGCCATGGTGCCGCTGGCGTTGTCCTCATAGGCGGTGACGACGACCCCGGCGTCCGCGCACAGGTGCAGGTACCAGAGCATGTGGCAGGCCGACAGCGCCGCCACCAGCATCTCCTCGGGATTGTAGTGGGTCGGGTCGCCGAGGAAGGCCGGATCGGCGGAACCGGTGAGCGCCGGCTTGTCCGGGCCGGCGACGACGTACTCGCGGCCGTAGGCGCGGTAATCGCTGGTGCCGGTACCGCGGTTGCCCTGCCAGGTCAGATCGATCCGGTAGTCGTGGCCCCCGCCGCCGCTCATTGCGGCCCGTCCTGCCCGGTGGTTCGGTCACCGCCGCCCGCCCCACCCGCCAGGTGCACCATCAGCCCATGCAGCCGCTCGGCGGGCATCAGCCGCAGCCCCCCCTTCTCCGCCCACTGCATCAGGCCCCGGTCCGCCGAGGTCACGGCGGCGTCGAGCTCCACGGCGAGCAGGATGACATCCAGGTCCTCGGTGGAATCGAGCAGCCCGGTGCGCAGCGCCTCGCGGTAGTGCCCGCGCAGCCAGCGCACCGTGCGCTCGACGCTGCCGGACTCGACCTCGCGCACCGCCTTCTCCGCGACCCGCAGGCC
>NZ_WNXE01000778.1:0-785 GCF_010993615.1 Arhodomonas sp. KWT
GGCACGCTGATCGAGCGCACCCTCAACGAGCTGCCCGACGCCGACTTCGATCATCACATGCGCCGCATCGGCCGCTTCGAGACCCTGCTCACCCGCGAGGGTGCACTGGTGCTGAAGTTCTGGCTGCACATGTCGGCAGCCCGCCAGAAGGCCTACTTCCGGGAGCTCGCCAGGCGCCGGGACGGCCGCTGGCTGACCTCGCCGCTGGACCGGCGGCTCAACCGCCACCACGACCATCTCTGCCAGGCCGCCGAGCGCGCCATCCGGCTGACCGACCACGCGCGCTCGCCGTGGGCCGTGATCGAGGCCGAGGACCGGCGCTACCGCAACCTCGCCGTCGGCCGCCACATCCGCGATGCCCTCGCCGCCCGGCTGGATACGCCGCCGCCGGCGGCACCGGCACCCGCCGCCCCGGAAACGGCCACCGCCGCCGCGGACGAGGACACGGTGCTCGACTACCTCGACCCCGGCCACCACCACCTGGACAAGGCCACCTACAAACAGCGCAAGCGCGAGCTCACCCAGCAGCTCGCCGCCCTCACCTGGCGGGCCCATCACGAGGGGGTCTCCGTGGTGCTGGTCTTCGAGGGCTGGGACGCCGCGGGCAAGGGCGGCACCATCCGGCGGCTGCTCCGCGGCATCGACGTCCGCCTCGCCCGGGTCATCGAGATCGCCGCCCCCACCGACGAGGAACTCGACCACCCCTACCTGTGGCGCTTCTGGCGCCACCTGCCGCGGGACGGGTTCGTCACCCTCTACGACCGCAGCTGGTACGGCCGGGTCCT
>NZ_WNXE01000779.1:0-784 GCF_010993615.1 Arhodomonas sp. KWT
TGTCCGGGGCGACGAGGCGCACGAGCACGATGTCGGTGCAGCCCTGGCGCAGCAGCGGCGTCAGGGGCGGGTTGCGGGTGTAGTAGCCGTCCCAGTAGGCACCATCGCCGATGCGCACGGCGTCGAAGACCATGGGGTGCGCCATGGAGGCGAGCACGGCGCGGGCGGTGAGCGGGTGGGTGCGGCCGCGCCCGTCCGGCGTGTCGAGGAGGCGGCGGGGGCGGGGGTCGTTGCTGAACAGGTGCGCCAGCCCGGAGTGGACCTCGGTGGCGGCGACGGTGACGAAGGGGCGCCGGGCCGGCAGGGCCGCGGCGTCCGGGTCCTCCACCAGCGTGGGGGCCGCGGCCGCGGCGAGGTCGCGGATCATGTCCAGGGCCACGCCGCGGAAGTGGCTCATGGGCATGGCCTTGGGCACGCCCAGTGCCTCCAGGTGGCGGTGCAGGCCGATGAGCAGGCCCAGGGCCTCGTCCGGGACGAAGCGCAGGGCGTGGTAGCGCTCGCGGAGGAGGTCCTCCATGCGGTTGAGCCGCCAGAAGGCGTCGAGGTAGGTATCCGGGGCGATACCGTCGTGGATGGCGCGGGCGAGCAGCGCGGCGTTCAGGGCGCCGCCGGAGGTGCCGGTGACGGCGTGTATGCGCCCGGGCGGGATTGGCCCCTCCGGCCGGATCAGGGCCGAGAGGACGCCGGCGGTGAATGCGGCGTAGGCCCCGCCGCCCTGGAGCGCCAGCCCGATGCGTGCGCCGCCCATGGCACCTCCCTATCGTCCTGCCCGCCCCACTCGTAT
>NZ_WNXE01000077.1:0-12723 GCF_010993615.1 Arhodomonas sp. KWT
TCGAACACGCAGCCTGAACCCCGACGACGGAGCCCGCGGTGACCGAGACGAATTTACACACTTGACGGGACACAACCCTTGGCATCGTACTCAAGATCAGAGAAGCTCGACTGCATCGGCGGCGTACTCACTATCAACCGGGGATGGGCTCCATTGTCTCAAGCCGCAACCAGTGACGGAACGGCTCCCGATGAATAAATCAGCGTTTCCTTAGATCCGGCTCGAACATGACTGATCACCAACAAGCAGCTCACCTCCGCCTGGGGATTCCCCCGACACTGCTGCGCCCGCCGGTCGGCGGCAGCGAGGCGGTTGCCCGTGAGCGGCTGACGGCGCCTATCACCGCGATCGGTGCGGGCGAGTTGGCGATGGTGGTGGCGCCTGCCGGCTCGGGTAAGACGACGCTGTTGGCGCAGGCTTACGCCGGCCTGCAGGCGCGGGGCGTGGCGGTGGCCTGGCTGTCGATCACGCCGCTGGCCAATGAGTTCAACCGCTTCTTCCTGCAGCTGATCGGCGCCGTGCGCAGCGTGCGGCCGGGGTTCGCGGCGAGCATCCCGGCCTGGCTTGAGGGGGTGTCCGCGGCGGCCCATCAGGAGCTTGCGCTGAAGCTGGCGCTGGCGTTTTCCGAGGTGTCCGGCAGCGGGGACCGGCTGGTGCTGTTTCTCGACGACTACCACGAGGTCCAGCTCTCGGTCATCCACCGCACCATGGCCATCCTGCTGGACCACCTCCCGGCCGAGGTCTCGCTGGTCATCGGCTCGCGTACCGAACCGCCGCTGCAGGTCGGTGCCCTGCGAGCCGGCGGCCGGTTGCTCGAGCTGGGCTGGGAGCAGCTGCGGTTTTCACGGCAGGAGGCGGAGGACTTTTTGCGGGCTGCTCGGTATACGCTCACCGACGATCAGGTGGGCGCGCTGCACAGCCGTACCGAAGGCTGGGCCGCCGGGCTGCAATTGGCGCGCATCGACCTGCACCAGCGCGGCGACGTAGCCGCCGCGGAGTCCTTCTCCGGCGGCTATCGAAGTGTCGGCAAGTATCTGCTGGATGCGGTGCTGAACCGGCAGCCGGCCGCGCTGCAGGACTTTCTGCTCGAGACCGCGTTCCTGGACCGGCTGTCCGGCCCGCTGTGCGATGCGGTCTGCCGGCGCCACGGCAGCGCCGGCACGCTGGAGGAACTCGAGCAGAATAACCTGTTCACCTTTCGCCTCGACGATGCCGGCATCTGGTACCGCTACCATCACCTGTTCGTCGACTTCCTGCAGGCCCGGCTGCGCCAGCGGGACCCGGGGCGGATCCCGGAACTGTACCTGCGGGCCAGCCGCTGGTACGGGGCCGAGGGCTGTCTTGCCGAGGCGGTGGACTATGCCCTGCGGGGCCGGGCCCCGGAGCGCGCCGCGGAGCTGCTCCAGCCTTACGGCCGGGCGCTGTTCCGCGCCGGCCAGTTCAAGGAACTGAAGCTTACCCTGGAACAGCTGCCGGAGCGCGTCCTGCGCCGGTCCCCGGAGTTATGCGTGCTGCACGGCTGGGCCTGCGCCTACGCCGGGGAGTTCGAGCTCGCCCGGGTGCGGGCGCAGGACGTGCAGCAGGCGGTCGCCGGGCGCAGCGACGATGACCTGTTCCGCGCCGAGGCGGCGGTGCTGCTGGGCACGCTGGGGGTGATCCGCTCCGACGAGCCAACGCTGGCCGTGCTCGACCGGGGGCTGGCGGCGCGGCTGGAGACCGCCGACAGTTCGGTGCAGTCCTTCGTGTATGTGGCGCTGGCCTATGCCAGCCGCGCCCGGGGGCGGCTCGAGGAGGCGCGGCGGCTGCTGGACCAGGCGGTGGCCTATGCCGAGCGCGGGGAGAGCCCCCTGGTCAACATGCTCGCCCGCTACAACGTGGCGGTGCTGGCCTGGCTGGCGGGGGTGCGGGGCAGCTCGGAGCATATTGCCCGCGGCGCCCTGGAGGTCGCCGAAGGCCGCGGTTGGCTGGAGAGCATGGGCGCGGCCTTCATCCGGGTGCAGCTGGGTGTGACCCTGTACGAGGCGGACCGGCTGGAGGAGGCACGGCAGCAACTCGACGCCGCGATCGAGATCCTGCGTTCGACCCAGGCCTACGGCTTTCTAGGCGTTGCGGTGGTGATCCGGGCAACGGTGCACTGGGCCAGGGGCGATGTCGAGCGGACGCGCCTCGATCTGGAGTGGGCCGAGCGCATCGCCGAGAGCCGGCAAGTGGAGCGGGTGCGAATCCGCAAGGTGCAGCTGCAGGCGCGCATGGCGCTGGCCACGGGGCACACGAATTATGCCCGGCGGCATCTCGATCAGGGGCATGCCCTGATCGGGGCGGCTGCGGACGAGGTGCTGCCCTGGCCCGAGCAGCACGAGCAGTTCCGGCTGCTGGACGCGCGGCTGCTGCTGGGAGAGGAAAACTGGCAGGCGGCACTGGATTTGGCCGATGCCGCGCAGGCCAGCGCGGCACGGGCCCAGCGCAACTACACCCGACTGGAGGGGCTGATCCTCTCGGTCGAGGCCCTGCTGGCCCTGGGCCGCGATGAGGAGGCACAGGGGCGGCTGCGGGAAGCGCTGGACCGGGCGGCCCCGGAGCAACTGTGGCGGCCGTTCTTCTACACCGGGCCGCATCTGGCGAAGCTGGTCGCGGCATGGGCGGCCTCGGCGGATCCGGCGGCGACCGAGCTACAGGCGGTGCTGGCGGGGAGCGGACGGCGTCCGGAGCCGGTGGCCGGCGAGACCCTGCAGACCCGCGAGCGGCAGATCCTGGAGCTGGTCGCCCGGGGGCTGCGTAATCGCGAGATCGGGGCTCGGCTGTTCCTCTCGGAGGAGACGGTCAAGTGGTATCTCAAGCGCATGTACAAGCAGCTGGGGGTGCGCAACCGCACCGCGGCCCTGCTGCGCGCGCGCGAACGCGGTCTTATCCAGTCGTCGGACTGACCGCCGGCGACCCTGTAGCCCGCGCGCGTCGGGCCGCCCGCTGCCGCGGGCCGATCCCCACCTTCGTGGGGGTGCATTCCCCACTTTAGTGGGGATGACCGCCCCCACCCGGCTCTCCTAGGCTGAATCGGTATTCGGTTCATCGGCAGGCCGCCCGCGAGGCGCCCGCCGGCAGAAGACCAAGGAGAGAGCCTTTGAACCTCGCCAATCTGCTTGTCCGCGCCGGGCGCTGCTTCGGCAAGCACAGCGCCGTTGCCGCCGGCCCCCGCGTGGTCGTGGACTACGAGACCCTGGCCGCGCGGGTGGCGGCGCTGGCCGGCGCCCTGCGCAGCCGCTACGGGCTGCAGCCCGGCGACCGGGTGGCGCTGGCCATGAAGAACTGCCCGGCCTATCTGGAAGTGCTGTTCGGCGCCTGGCACGCCGGGCTGGTGGCGGTGCCGGTGAATGCCAAACTGTCCGCGCCGGAGGTGCAGTACATCCTCGACAACAGCGGCGCCCGGATGTGCTTCGTCACCAGTCATCTGGCCGAGGCGGTGCGCCCGCTGGTGCAGGGCGTGGCGACGCTGGAGCAGGTGATTGCGGTGGAGGACGCGGCCTACGGTGAGCTGTTCGGCGGCGAGCCGGTCGGGGTCCGTGAGCGCGCGCCGGCGGATCCGGCGTGGCTGTTCTATACCAGCGGCACCACCGGCAAGCCCAAGGGCGCGACGCTCACCCACCGCAATCTCGCGGCGATGATCTCCGGCTATTTCAGCGACGTTGATCCGCTGCAGCCCGGGGAGGGCATCCTGCACGCCGCGCCCATGTCCCACGGCTCCGGGCTGTACGCCTTGCCCTACGTCGCCGTCGGCGGGCTGCACATTATCCCCGATAGCGGCGGCTTCGACCCGGACGAGATCTTCGATCTGCTGGCGGTGCACGAACGGGTGTCGTTCTTCGCCGCGCCGACCATGGTGCGCCGGTTGACGGCGGCGGCCCTGCGCAGCAAGCCCGACGTGCACAACCTGAAGACGGTCACCTACGGCGGCGGGCCGATGTATGTCGAGGATCTGCGCGAGGCCATGGAGGTCTTCGGCAACCGCTTCGTGCAGATCTACGGCCAGGGCGAGAGCCCGATGACCATCACCGCCATGTCCAAGCTCGCCCACGCCCAGAGCGACAGCCCCGACTACCAGCATCGGCTGGCCTCGGTCGGCCGGCCGCAGACCCTGGTCGAGGTCAGCGTCATGGACGCGGACAATGCGCCGCTGCCGCCGGGCGAGGTGGGCGAGGTCTGCGTGCGGGGCGACATCGTCATGCCGGGCTACTGGAACAACCCCGAGGCCAGCGCCGAGGCGCTGGCCGACGGCTGGCTGCATACCGGCGACATGGGCTGTTTCGACGAGCAGGGTTTCCTCTACCTCAAGGACCGCTCCAAGGACGTGATCATCAGCGGCGGCACCAATGTCTATCCCCGCGAGGTGGAAGAGGTCCTGCTCGCCCACCATGCCGTGGCCGAGGTGGCGGTGCTGGGGGACGCCGACCCGGAGTGGGGTGAGGTGGTGGTGGCCTTCGTGGTGCCGGCGGGGGACACGCCCGTCGCCGCGACCGATCTCGACGACCACTGCGTGCAGCACATCGCCCGCTTCAAGCGGCCGCGGCGGTACTACTTTGTCGACGACCTGCCCAAGAACGCTTATGGGAAGGTGCTCAAACGATCGCTGCGCGAGCGGCTGCAGGCCGAGTCGGCGGTGCTGGTCTGAGGACCCGCCGGCGCAGCGAGCAAACGCCTGAGGAGGCAGAAATATGGCGCAGTACATGATTGGCTGGGGACATACCCGCTTCGGCAAGCTGAGCGACGAGGACGTGGAGTCCCTGATCGCGCGGGCGGCCACCGAGGCGATGGAGGACGCCGGTGTCGACGGCAGTCAGATCGATGCCGTCTTCGTCGGTAACTTCAACAGCGGCATGAACCCCCAGGAATTCCCGGCCTCGCTGGTGCTGGAGGCCGATCCGGCCCTGCGCTTCAAGCCCACCACCCGGGTCGAGAACGCCTGCGCCAGCGGTTCGGCGGCCATCCACCAGGGGCTGACCTTTCTCCAGGCGGGGCGCGGCCAGCGGGTGCTGGTGGTCGGCGTGGAGAAGATGACCGACGCCGACGCCGCGCGGGTCGCCCAGGGGCTGCTGGGCGCCAGCTATCGCCGCGAACCCGCCGATCCCAAGACCGGTTTCGCCGGGGTGTTCGGCAACGTCGCCGAGGCCTACTTCCAGCGCTACGGCGATCAGGAGGAAGTGCTGGCGCGGATCGCAGCCAAGAACCACCGGAACGGTGCGAAGAACCCGCTGGCGCACCTGCAGAAGGATCTGGGCCTGGAGTTCTGCAGCAGCGTTTCGGAGAAGAATCCGCTGGTGGCCGGCCGCCTCAAGCGCAGCGACTGCTCGCCGGTCTCCGACGGTGCGGCGGCGGTGGTGCTGGCCGACGAGTCGGTGGCGCGCCAGGCCAGCCGTTCGGTGCGCTTCCGCTCGACCGCCCACGTTACCGAGCACATGCCGATGGCCCGCCGCGAGCCGACCCGCTTCGAGGGCGCCGAGCAGGCCTGGCAGCGGGTGTTGGCCGGGGCCGGGGTGGGTCTGGCGGACCTGGCCTTCGCCGAAGTGCATGACTGTTTCACCATCGCCGAACTGATGATCTACGAGGCGATGGGGCTCACGCCCATCGGCGAGGGCCGCATCGCCATCGAGGAAGGCTGGACCGAGCTGGGCGGCAAGCTGCCGGTGAATCCCTCCGGCGGCCTCAAGGCCAAGGGCCACCCGGTGGGGGCCACCGGGGTGTCGATGCATGTGATGGCGGCACGCCAGCTGCTGGGCGAGGCCGGCGAACTGCAGGTGCCCGACGCGGAGCTGGCGGCGGTATTCAACATGGGCGGCGTCGCGGTCGCCAACTACGCCAGCATTCTCGAGCGTACCGCCTAGCGCGGGCGCCGAGCAGGAGTCGGCGGCGGGCCCGGTGTCGTGGCCGGCCGCCGTGCCCGCCCCGGCGGGCGATAAGCCGAGAGTCCTACGGAGGAGAGTAACAATGCGTAGAAGAAAGTTTCTTGAGCTGGCGGCGTTTTCCGCAGGGGGCGCGATTACCCTGAGCAGCATGCCCATGCGCGCCTTTGCCCAGGGCACCACCTACAACATGAAGTTCGACACCTACATCGCCCAGTCGGCGGCCCCCTCCCAGCTGGACAACTGGTACCTCGACGAGGTGGTCCGGCGCGCCAACGGCGCGATCAAGATCCGCAAGTACTGGGCGCAGTCGCTGCACAAGGTCGGGGAGCACCTGCCGGCGGTGCGCGACGGCATCTCGGAGATCTCCCTGATCTCCCCCGGCTACTACCAGGCGATGCTGCCGGTCACCCGCGGCCTGGAGTGGTACTACCGGATGCAGCGGGCCGACGCCCTGCAGAAGGTCAGCCGGGACGTCTACGAGAACTTCCAGCCGCTGCGCGACGAGTGGGAAAAGCGGCATCGCTCCAAGGTGCTGTACTGGACCAACTGGTACTACGCCCCGCTGGTCACGCGCGAGCCGGTGCGCAGCATCGAGGACCTCAAGGGCAAGCGTATCCGTGGCTACGGCATCGCCACCGACGTCATCGAGCGGCTCGGCGGCACCGCCATCCCCATGGCGGCGCCGGAGGTCTACACCGCCCTGGAGCGCGGCGTGCTGGATGGCGTCTACGGCTTCGACTTCGTCACCGCGATCGGCTACAAGCTGCATGAGATCGCCCCGCACATCACCGACATCGGCGACGGGCCCCACGCCCCGGCGGCGACCATCATGAGCATGCAGACCTGGGAGTCGCTGCCGGAGGAGCTCAAGGCGATCTTCAACGAGGTCTCCGACGAGGTCTACCGCTCCCGCTATGCCGAGATCTACGAGGGCGCCGCCCGGCGCAACGTGGAGCTGGCGATGAACGAGGGCGCGCAGTTCGCCACCTGGTCCGACGCCGACAAGGAGCGGGCCCGCGGCATCATCCAGCCGGAGCAGGTCCAGAAGTGGATCGACGAGGTCGCCAAGCCGGCGGGCATCGATGGCGAGGCCATGCAGAAGGTGGTTGCCGAGGCGATCGAGAAGCACGCCCCGAACGGCCGCCTGAAGCGGCCCTACGAGCTGTACCAGGAGATGAAGGGCGCCTGAGCCCGGGGGCCGGTACGGCGGCGGGCCGCTGAGCCGCCGCCGTACCGCGCATCAGACCGCCAGCCTAGCCGGAGGAGCGTATGAACCTGCTCAGGCGGATCGATAGTTTCCTGGCCGCCGTGACGGGCACCGTCGCGATCGTCTTTCTGCTCATCATGATGGTCGGCACGGCCGTCGACGCCACCATGCGCTTCGTCTTCAACAGCCCGATCCCGGGCGTGTTCGAGCTTGCCGAGGCGGCGATGGTGGTGCTGGTCTACTTCGGGCTGGGCTGGGCGCAGTCCGACCGCAAGCACATCCGGGCCACCATGCTGGTCGACCGGCTCTCCCACCGGCCGCGGCATCTACTGGAGGCCTTCGCCTGGGCGCTGTCGGCGCTGTTCCTGCTGGCTCTGGCGATTCCCGCGACGGAGGCGGCGCATGCCTCCTTCTCCATCCGGGAGTTCCGCTGGGGCTCGGTCCAGATGCCGATCTGGTGGATAAAGATTGTCTTGGCGGTGGGACTGTGGCTGGGCGTGGCGCAGATGCTGCGCTCGTGCCTCGGCGCGGTGCGCACGGCCATCGCCGAAGCGCCGGCAAGCGAGCGGCGTCCCGCGTTGGAGCGGCGCCGGAGTGAGGAAGCAGAGCATGCTTGATCCATTGACTGCCGCGGCACTGTCGGTGCCCTTGATTTTCATCTTGATGGCACTCGGCGTGCCGGTCTTTGCCGCCCTGGGGGTCGCGGGGCTGTTCAGCGTAGTCTCGGCGGAGAGCGGGGCGTTCGCCTACTCGCAGCTGAAGAACTTTCCCTATCATCACACCGCCGTTTATCTCCTGACGGTGGTGCCGCTATTCATCCTGCTCGGGAACTTCGCCCATCACGCCGGGGTGGGGCGCTCGCTCTTCGGCGTTGCCCGCCGGTGGGTGGGACACTGGCCCGGCGGCCTGGCGATGGCCAGCATCCTGACCTCCGCCGGGTTTGCCGCCACCTCCGGTTCCAGTGTCGCGACCGCGGCGACGGTAGGGTCCATGGCGCTGCCGGAGATGCGCAACGCCGGCTATGACCGGCGGCTTGCGGCGGGGGCCGTGGCTGCCGGCGGCGTGCTGGGGGTCCTGATCCCGCCTAGCGTGTTGCTGGTGTTTTATGCCGCGCTGACCGAGGTCTCGGCCGGCAAGATGCTGGTGGCGGGGGTGATTCCCGGCCTGATATCGACCGGCGTGTTCCTTGGCGGCATTTGGCTGCTGAGTACCCTGCGTCCCGGCCTGAGCACCGTTTACGAAAAGGCCAGCTGGCGGGAACGGATCGTCTATCTCAAGGACGCCTGGCAGCTCGGGCTGCTGATCGTGGTGGTGATCGGCGGGATCTACTCCGGCTGGGTGACCCCGACCGAGGCGGCCGCAGTCGGTGCGGTAGCGGCGATGCTGCTGCTGCTGTTCGCCAAGGGGACGGGCGCGTCACGGCTGTCCCAGATCTGGGGCTCATGCCGGGACACCCTGGGCACCACCGTGATGATCATCATGACCATCGTCGGTGCGGGCATCTTCAGCTTCTCGCTGAGCCTGGCCCAGGTGCCGCAGCTGATCTCGGAATGGGTGGTCGGTCTGCCGCTGCCGGGGCTGGCGATCGTCGGTCTGTTCCTGTTGATCTACTTCCCGCTGGGCATGTTCCTGGACGCCTTCTCGATGCTGGTGATCACGCTGCCGATCATGTTTCCGGCAGTCATGGCACTAGGCTTCGACCCGATCTGGTTCGGGATCCTGGCGATCAAGATGTGCGAGATCGGGCTCATCACGCCCCCGATTGGCCTGAACGTCTACGTGATCGCGGGGCTCGACGAGCGCACCTCGCTACCGGAGGTGTTCCAGGGGGCCGGCTGGTTCATCGCCATGGAATTGGTCGGCACGGCGGTCCTCTTCTTCTTCCCGGTGCTGACCACCTGGCTGCCGAACACCATGTGAGGCTGCCTGCCTCACCATCCGGAAGGGGGAGCAGAACCGTGTCGATGAGTCTTTATCTTGAAGATCTGCAGCCGGGGCGCAGGATCGGGACGGGCGAACTGACGCTGGATAAACAGCAGATGCTGACGTTCGCGCAGGCGTACGACCCGCAACCGTTTCACCTGGACGAGGCAGCGGCGGCTCGGTCCGTGTTCGGCGGCCTGGTGGCCAGCGGCTTCCAGACGGCGGCGCTGGCCTGGGTGCTGGCATTGCGGACGGGGTGCTTCGACGAGAGCAACCTGGCGGGTATCGGCATCGATGAGCTGCGCTGGAAGAAACCGCTGGTCGCGGGGGAGACGGTCAGCTGCCGTCTCGAGGTGATCGAGGGCCGACCGTCCGCCAGCAAACCGGATCGCGGCACGGTCGTCATTCGCTACGACTTGGTAAACCGGGCGGGTGAGCTGCTGCTGACGATGAAGCTGATCCACGTTGTGAAGCGACGGCAGCACGCCTGACGCGGTGAGATTGGCGAGAAGGGGAGGCGGGATGCGGAATGAGCAGGGCGCGGTGGTGTTGGTCACGGGTGGCGTTTCGGGTATCGGGCTGGCAATTTCGCGGCTGCTGAACGAGCGCGGCTGGCAGGTCTGTCTGCTGGACCGGCGGGCGGAGGAGCTGCAGGCTGCGTCTCGCGATCTGGGGCTGCAGGAGGCGCAGACGGTGGTCTGCGACGTTTCCGACGAAGCGGCGGTGGATGCTGCCCTGGCCCGCGCGACCGGGCTCGGGCCCTTGGCTGCCGTCGTCAATTCGGCGGGAATCGGGCTGGACCGTCCCAGCCTGGAGACCACGGCCGAGGACTTTCGCCGGATCCTGGACGTGAACCTGATCGGCACCTTCCTGGTATCGCGCGCGGTGGCACGGCACTGGATCGGCGAGGGGCGCTCGGGGAGCATCGTCAACATCAGTTCCGTCTCGGGGCTGTCGGGCAGCAAGGGGCGGAGCGCCTACGGTGCCTCTAAAGCGGGCCAGAACCAGTTGACGTTCGTGATGGCCAACGAGCTTGGCGACAAAGGCATACGGGTCAATGCGGTGGCGCCAGGCCCGATAGACACGCCTTTGGTGGCGGAGATGCACGGCGCTGAGGATCGGCGCAAGTGGCAGGAGCGGATCCCGCTGCGCCGCTACGGAGTACCCGAGGAGGTCGCCCGGACAGTCGCTTTCCTCGTGTCCGAGGAGGCAAGCTATGTCTCCGGTCAGGTGGTGGCGGTCGACGGCGGCTATCTCCACGCCGGGATCCGCGAGTAGCGGCTGCGTCCGCAAGGAAGCGGGACCCGAAGGCCCCGCGCCAACAACAGCTGAGCGAAAGCGGTCGGTAGTCAGCCGCGCTCCGTGGCCTCCCCCGGCATGAAGCCGACCGCCTGTTCCTCCTCCACCGGCTGGTACTGCCCCTCGTCGTAGCCGGCGGTCATCTCCTGAATGTGCTGATCGGACGGCTGTTCGCGCAGCACAATCTGCTGATTCTCGTCGACCTGCAGCATGCCCACCGGGATGGCGGCCTTGGACTCGTCGCTGCCGAAGATGCCCGAGGAGGAGACGATGATGCGGACCTCCTCGCCGTCGCTGCTGCGTACCACGTCGTCGATGGTGCCGATGGGGGCCCCGTCCACGCCACTGACCTGCTGGCCTTCCAGGGAAGCGGGGGTGGCGTTGAGGATGTTGGGATCGGCCATCGCCTCGTTGTAGTCGCTCAGCGGCCGGGCCTCGGCCTGCGCGCGGGGCTCCAGCAGGCTCTCTCCCTCGGGCTGATCGCGGTAGGGCTCGTCGCGACCGTACTGCCGGCTCTGCTGCTGGGCCGCAGCCTGCTGCTCGCCGGTCTGCGGCTGGGTGGCCGCCTGCGGCTGAGCGGCGTCCTGCGCCGCCCGGTCCTGGTGCTCGGCACCGGCGGCGAAGGCGGTGGCGCCACTGGCGGCCAGGGCGAGCACGCTGACGAAGCCGGCAGTGTGCAGGCTCTTGCGGATCGGTTCGGTCTTCATGACGCGGTCCTCCGTGACTTGCGCCGGTGTGTTCGCGTGCCGCGCACGCGTCCTTGTGGGTGTCCGTGCAAGGTGGGTTCGCCGGCAGCGGCGGACAAGCGTAGAAGCCGCGCTAAGTGTCCGCCGGGTCGCAAGTTCTGCTTGTGCGCTCGGTGCTGAAGCCGGCTGCGGCGGCGTCCGGGTGGGTCGGCGGCAAGGGCGACCCAGGGCGGGGCGGGCGCGGCCTGCGATTGACAAACCACCGGCCACTCCGTACCTTCCAGGCGTCGCCTACGCGGCCTACGATCAATGGCGGCGGGCGTCGGTCCCCCCGCGACGATAAGCTGTGAACCCCGTCAGGCCCGGAAGGGAGCAGCGGCAGCAGTGGACTCGGGCGCCGGGGTGTGGCTGGCGTCCGCCGCCTCCAGTTTCGGCCTTCCCTCGCCGCGTCTGTGGTGGCAGCAGCGTTATCCCGCTCCCGCCGGCTCTGGTAGAATCGCCGGACCGTCTCAACCGACAGCGGCAGTCCCGACGTCCATGACCTGAATCCGTGACTTCAACGAGCTGAAGCTGCGCCCCAAGCCTGCAATAACAAGGCCTTGAACGGTATAATAGACACTGACACTCATTCACCCAGTCAGTGATTTTGGCTCATGCGTACCTTCACCCTCCAGCAATCCCGAACCGAAGTCTATACACCCAACGGTGGGCTGGCTCTGGTTGGCCACTGCCTGAATCGACATACATCCCTCACCAAAACCGCCCGCACCGTCGTTAAGCGGCACGGTATTCCGAACATTGAACTGATTCGGACCTACCTGGGCCTGATTACGCTGGGCAAAAGCGATTTTCAGGCGGCTGAGCCGGTTCGCACGGATCCGTTCTTTAAATCCGCTCTGGGCATCAAACAGTCGCCTTCCTCGGCCCGATTGCGCCAGCGCTTTGATGAAGATGCCAAGGCCCTGATGCCCCTGTTGGACGAGGCCAGCGTCGAGTTTCTTCGGTCCGTCGGGGCCCCGGTATCCCCTCTGCCGATGGGCCACGTAGCCCTGGATATGGATGTCTTTCCCATGGACAACAGCCAGACCCATAAAGAAGGTGTCAGCTACATGAACCGCCCCGGGTATCGCGGAGGCTATTTGGATTAAGTCAGGCCGCCATGGCTTCCTGACTGGCGAGTTGCCGGTAGTAGTTTGCCTCAGCTTCCGCTGGTGGAATATAGCCCAGGGGCTCCATGAGCCTTTGATGGTTGAACCAGGAGACCCATTCCAGCGTGGCCAGCTCCACGGCCTCCGGCGACCTCCAGGGGCCCCGCCGGTGGATAATTTCCGCCTTGTATAGGCCGTTGATTGTCTCCGCCAAGGCGTTGTCGTAGCTGTCGCCGCGGCTGCCCACCGACGGCTCTATGCCAGCCTCCGCCAAACGCTCGGTATAGCGGATGGAGACATACTGCGAGCCTCTGTCGGAGTGGTGAATCAGACTCTCGGAGCTAGCCGGCTGACGGGCGTAGAGTGCTTGCTCCAGCGCATCGAGCACAAAGTCTGTGGCCATGCTCCGGCTGACGCGCCAGCCGACAATGTAGCGGGCGAAGACGTCGACGACGAAGGCGACGTACAGCCAGCCCTGCCACGTCGAGAGTAGAGTAAGAGGCAGGGCGTAGTCGGACTATCTCCCTGCCTCTCCTCTCCGAACCGGACGTGCACCTTTCAGCGCA
>NZ_WNXE01000780.1:0-783 GCF_010993615.1 Arhodomonas sp. KWT
CGGACGTGACGGCGCCGGCGCGGTTTTGCAAGGCCCCCGGTCAGCCCTTCAGCCAGGCCGCCATGCGGTCCGCGGCGATTACCACCCTCGGGCAATAGCGCTGCAGGAAGTGCTCGTCGATCTCGGTGTGCTCCGCCGCGGCCGCCAGTGCCGGCCCCCCGTCGAAGTCCACGTAGGCGAGACGCATGGACAGCTCCCGGGCGGGCCGGCCGAAATTCGAGCCGGGCAGCACGGCGACGCCGGTATCCTCCAGCAGCGACTCGCACAGGGTGGCGCTGTCGGTGATACCCCGTGCCTCGAGCTGCGGGCGCAGTGCCTCGAAGCTCGGGAACAGGTAGAACCCGCCCTGGGCCGGCCGGCAGGCCGCGCCCGCCCCGGTGAGCGTGGCGTGGAAGCGCCGGGCCAGCGCACTCAGTATCCGGCGACTGTCGGCCAGGTAGCGCTCGAGCGCCGGGCCGCCGTCGAACGCGGTGGTGGCGGCGTACTGGATCGGTGCGCTGGTGGAGGTGAAGGTCTCGCTCGCCACCGCCGCCATGCCGTCGAGCAGCCAGCGCAGCTCCGAGGGAAAGGCGAAGGTGCCGAGCCGCCAGCCGCCGGCGCCGCACCACTTGGACAGGCCGTTGCTGATCACCGTGCCTTCCGGGTAGTAGCGGGCGATGGAGACGTGCCCGCCGTCGAAGTGGGTGCCGCTGTAGATCTCGTCGGAGAGCACCAGCACGCGATAACGGCGTGCGACCTCGGCGATCCCCTGGAGCTGCTCCGGCGAATAGGCCACACCGGTGG
>NZ_WNXE01000781.1:0-782 GCF_010993615.1 Arhodomonas sp. KWT
CACGCCGCGCACAGGGTCTCCGGTCGCCCCGGACGCAGGTAGTCGATGGAGAAGTCCACGACCTTGGGCACCCGGCTCGCCTGCTGTGTCCACAGCAGGTGCAGTACCGCCGCGTTCTCCATGAACGCACCGATCACGCCGCCGTGAAGTGCCGGCAGGTGCGGGTTGCCGACGTTGCCCTCGCGGAAGGCCAGCCGGAACTCCAGTGCCCCGCCGGCCTCGCTGAAGCTGATCCCCAACAACCGGGCATAGGGGATAAGCGCGACCAGCGCATCCGGATCACCGCTGCGCCGGGCCTCGGCCACCCGCGCCATGAGGTCCTTCATGCCACCCCCTCCACCAGCGTGGGACCGTCGTCGGCGACGCGCATGAAGGTGCTCATGCTCATGGCGATGGGATCATCGACACCGGGCTGATAGACGCTGCAGCGCGCGAAGGCGATCTGCTCGGTGAGCTTGTAGCACTCGGCGTGGGCGTAGACGGCCTCTCCCGGTACCGCGGGGCGCATGTAGTCGATGCGCAGGTCCAGGGTGGCAACCGCGCGGGTGGCATTGAGCGCGGCGATGACCGCACCGCCGCTGGTCTGGTCCACCAGGGTGGTGATCACCCCGCCGTGGATAACGCCGGTGACGGGGTTGCCGACCATGGACTCCCGGTACGGCACCCGCGCGGTGAGCGTGCGCTCGCCCACCGCCACCGGCTCCATGCCCAGTACCGCGCTGTGGGGGATGGTCTCGAAAAAGCGCCTGGCAATCGCCAGGCGTGCGTCGCTGTCCTCGTCT
>NZ_WNXE01000782.1:0-782 GCF_010993615.1 Arhodomonas sp. KWT
TCGTTCACCCTGCAGGGCACGGCCCAGGAGAACGAGGACGCCGGCGACCGGGGGCAGGGCGACTACTACGTCAGCGGGCCGATCATCGACGATCACCTTGCGGTGTCGGTCTTCGGCTCGACGTTCCGCCGCAACGAGGACGACATCGATAACGGCTACCGGGAGTACGACCGCGACGACACCACCGCGCGGGTGAAGTGGTCGCCGAACGAGGCGAACGACGTCTCCGTGGAGGCCGGCTACGCCACCCAGGACACGGAGGGTCACGCCGACCTCACCGGCAGCGACTCCGAGCTGGAGACGGTGCGCCGCCACCAGAGCGTCTCCCACGACCTCGCCTGGGGCGGCGGCGTGCGCACCAGCAGCTACGTCCAGCACGCGGAGATGGAGAACCTGACCCAGGAATCGCTCTACGAGCGCACCACCGGCAACACCCGGACCGTGCTCCCCCTCGCCAGCCACCTGCTCACCGTGGGTGCGCAGTACCGCGTGCAGGAGACGGAGAACCCGGTCCGCGCCCAGGAGCACTCGAACCTGGAGCGCTGGGACATGGCGCTGTTCGCCGAGGACGAGTGGATGCTCGGCGAGAGCTTCTCGCTGACCACCGGCGCACGCTGGGTGCGTGACGAGAACTACGGCAACGAGCTCGTACCCCGCCTCTACGGCGTCTACATGGCCAGTCCCCGGCTGACCGTGAAGGGTGGCGTGAGCGCCGCCTACCGCACGCCGGACCTCAAGGAGGGCGACTCCAACTGGGTCGAGGGCGGCGGTGGTCCGCGCCG
>NZ_WNXE01000783.1:0-782 GCF_010993615.1 Arhodomonas sp. KWT
GCTCGCCTACCTCACGGGGATTCTGTCGCGCTGGCTCCTCGGCGGCGGCTGAGCCGGCGACCACCGGTGTTCACGAGTGCCACGCCGGCCATCACCACCGCGAGCCCGGCGATGGCCCGCGGCGCCAGGCGCTCGTCGAAGAGCAGGTAGCCGAGGATCACGGTGAACGGCGGGGCGAGGTAGAACAGGCTGGCCACCTTCGCCGCGGCGCCATGACGGATCAGCGCGAACAGCAGCCCCACCGCGCCCACCGAGAGCACCAGCACCAGCCAGGCCAGGGCGAAGACGAACTCGCCGGTCCAGTCGATGGCGCGGGTCTCCAGGGCCAGCGCCGGCAGGAACAGGGCCACCGCGCAGGCGCCGAACTGAATCGCCCCGCCGGTGCGCAGGTCCGTGGCCGGGCAGAAACGCTTCTGGTAGAGCGTGCCGAAGGTGATCGACAGCAGTGCCAGTACCGCGCCGCCCAGGCTGACCGCCGAGGCCGTCGCCCCCTCGATGCGGCTGGACACCACCAGTACCACCCCGGCCAGGCCCAGGAGCAGGCCGGCCCATTGCCGGGCGGTGACCCGCTCGCCCAGCACCAGGCCGGCGAGGGCCGCCGTGAGCACGGGCTGCAGCGAGACGATGATCGCGGTCACCCCGGCGGCCAGGCCGTGGCCGATGGCCCAGAAAACGCCGCCGAGATAGCCGCCGTGGACGAGCAGCCCGGCGACCACGATGTGGCCGGTGCCGCGTGCCGTGTCCGGCCAGGGGGCGCGGGTGATCACCGCGACGGCGGCGAG
>NZ_WNXE01000784.1:0-779 GCF_010993615.1 Arhodomonas sp. KWT
CCCAGCGCGGCGTCCGCGTCCTTGCCGGTGACCCCCTTGTCGATGAGGTCGATGAGGAAGAGGTGGTTGTCCGTGCCGCCGGAGACGATGTTGTAGCCGCGCTCGGCGAGCACCCCCGCCATCGCCCGCGCGTTGTCCACCACCTGCTGCTGGTAGGCCTTGAACGCCGGGTCCAGGGCCTCCTTGAAGGCCACCGCCTTGCCGGCGATGACGTGCATCAGCGGTCCGCCCTGGGTACCGGGGAAGATCAGCGAGTTGAGCTTCTTCTCCAGCTCCGGCTCACCCTTGGAGAGGATCAGCCCGCCGCGGGGGCCGCGCAGGGTCTTGTGCGTGGTGGTGGTGACCACGTGGGCGTGGGGCAGCGGGTCCGGATAGACGCCCGCGGCGACCAGCCCGGCGACGTGCGCCATGTCGACGATGAAGTAGGCACCCACCTTGTCGGCGATGGTGCGCATGCGCGCCCAGTCGATGACCCGGGAGTACGCGGAGAAGCCGCCGATGAGCAGCTTCGGGCGGTGCTCCTCGGCGAGGCGCTCGATCTCGTCGTAGTCGAGCTCGCCGGTCTCGGCGTTCACACCGTACTGCACGGCGTTGAAGATCTTGCCGGAGAAGTTCGGCTTGGCACCGTGGGTCAGGTGGCCACCGTGGTCGAGGCTCAGGCCGAGGATCGTGTCGCCCGGCTTGGCCAGCGCCAGATAGACCGCCGCGTTCGCCTGCGAGCCCGAGTGGGGCTGGACGTTGGCGAAATCGGCGCCGAAGAGCGCCTTGGCGCGGTCGAT
>NZ_WNXE01000785.1:0-779 GCF_010993615.1 Arhodomonas sp. KWT
ACCTTCCGCCAGACCGGGGTGTTCGGCGAGCTCGCGCACTACCTCGGTGCCCGGGACCGCGTGGTCGTCGGCGCCCGCGCGGACGAGGTCACGGTCACCGCCGACAGGCAGGCCACCATGATGAACCCGGACGGCTACGGCGGTGTCGCCGCGGGCACCGACGACAGTGACACCAACCTCAGCGGCTTCACCCGCTGGGAGCACGAGCTCGCGGCGAGCCCGGCCAGTGTCTATCTCGGCCTCGGTCACGCCCAGCGCTCGCCGGATTTCTGGGAGCGCGACCGCGACTTCTCCCTCGACCCGGAGCGCGCCACCCAGCTCGACGCCGGCTGGCAGTACCGAGGCTCACGGCTGACCACCACCGTGGCACTGTTCTACAGCCGTATCGACGACTACATCCTGATCACGGATGACGGCGATGACGCCCGCAACATCCGGGCACGGACCGTCGGCGGTGAGCTGGACCTGCGCTACGCGCTGACCCCGCGCTGGGCGGTGACCGGCACGGTGTCCTACGTCCGCGGCGAGAACCGCACCGACGGCGTGCCCCTGGCGCAGATGCCGCCGCTGGAGGGCACCCTGGGCCTGCGCTACGACGACGGCCTGTGGTCCGGCGGCGTGCTCCTGCGCGGTGTCGCCCGCCAGGACCGTATCGACCCGGGCAGCGGCACGATCTACGGCACGGACATCGGCGAGACCGGCGGCTTCGGCGTGGTATCCGTGAACGCGGGTTACCGTCCGGGTGAGCGCTGGACGGTCACCGCGGGCGTGGACAACCT
>NZ_WNXE01000786.1:0-778 GCF_010993615.1 Arhodomonas sp. KWT
TCATGCCCTTTCTGCGACGCAGTTTTCCGCCGTGCCACCGCCCGGGCATCCCGAACAACGTCCCCCGGCACGAGCCAGAGGGCCAGTGCGATGAGGCCGGGGACGACGAGCACATCGTCGAGATGGCCGATCACCGGTATGAAATCCGGGATCAGGTCGATGGGCGAGAGCATGTAGCCCACGGCGACGGCGATCAGGGCGCGGGAGGCAACAGGCGTATTTGGGTGCCGCGCGATCGCCCGGTAGGTGGCGACCTCCAGTCTGATGCCCGCTGCGAATGCCCGCCATCGTCCCATCGCGACCTCCGGCCGGGTTCCCGGCGCCTTATCTCTGGCGCATATCGTGCCTTTCATGGGGGCGTTTGGGTATTTATAGACGATCGGTCTATAATTAACGGCATGAACACGACAGCCACGCCGAAACGCCGCCGCGGGCGGCCGCCGAAGGTGCCGAGGGCGTATGCGGATACGCGAGAGGCGCTTATCCGCAGCGGCACGGCGGTGCTCACGGAGCAGGGCTTCACCGCCACGGGGATCGACGGGATCCTCCGCCGCGTCGGCGTGCCCAAGGGCTCGTTCTATCACTACTTCGACAGCAAGGAGGCCTTCGGCCGCGCGGTGCTGGCGGACTACGCGGCGTACTTCGCCGGCAAGCTCGACCGCTGGCTGCTGGATGGGTCGACCCCGCCGCTGGACCGGCTCGCCGCCTTCGTGGACGACGCCAAGGCCGGTATGGCCCGGCACGGTTTCCGCCGCGGGTGCCTGGTGGGCAACCTCGG
>NZ_WNXE01000787.1:0-776 GCF_010993615.1 Arhodomonas sp. KWT
CGCGCCGCCGGCACGCCTCATCCGCCGATTTGCGGGAGGTTGTCCAGCGCCCGGTGGATCGCCGCCTCCGGGTACTCGTAGTTCTCCAGCTCGCCGGCGAAATAGCGGTCGTAGGAGGCCATGTCGAAGTGGCCGTGCCCGGAGAGGGTGAACAGGATGGTGCGCTCGCGCCCCTCCTCCTTCGCCCTTAGGGCCTCGTCCACCGCGCCGCGCACGGCGTGGCAGGATTCCGGCGCCGGGATGATCCCCTGGGTGCGGGCGAACAGCACACCGGCCTCGAAGGTCGCGAGCTGCGGCACCGCCACCGCCTCCAGCACGCCGGCGTCGTAGAGCTGGGAGACCAGCGCCGAGTCGCCGTGGTAGCGCAGCCCGCCGGCGTGGATGCCGGGGGGCATGAAGTCGTGGCCGAGGGTGTACATCTTCATGATCGGCGTCAGCCCGGCACTGTCGCCGTAGTCGTAGGCGTAGTGGCCGCGGGTCAGCGTCGGGCAGGAGTCGGGCTCAACCGCCACCAGGCGCAGGTCCCGGCCCGCGGCCTTGTCCGCGAGGAACGGGAACATCATGCCGCCGACGTTGGAGCCGCCGCCGCAGGGCGCGAGGATGACGTCCGGGTAGGCCCCGGCGATCTCCAGCTGGCGCTTCGTCTCCTGGCCGATAACGGTCTGGTGCAGCAGCACGTGGTTGAGTACCGAGCCCAGGGCGTAATTGGTGTCCTCGCGGCCGGCGGCCTCCTCGACCGCCTCGGAGATCGCCAGGCCCAGCGAGCCCGGGTTGTC
>NZ_WNXE01000788.1:0-776 GCF_010993615.1 Arhodomonas sp. KWT
GTCGGCCTGTTACTGAGCGCCCTTGTGCTCATGGCCGGTTGTGCGCAGGTGCCCCAGGAGAGCGTCGAGCTCTCCAATACCGTGGGTCGTGACCTGGAAGAGCTACACCGCGCCCACCGAGCGATGGTCAACCTGCACTTCGACGAGCAGGTGCAGCGCGTCAACGAGTTCATCGATCAGACCTACCGGCCTGCGTTTATCGAGCAATTCGCCAAGGAGTTCGGGCTCGCCGACAACGTCGAAGTGATTGTGGCGAGTGATCCGGACAAACTCCTGCCGGTCATGACCCGGTTCGTCCAGGTGGCGACGCAGCGCATAGAGAAGAAGCGCCGGGAACTGCTGGAGCCGATACAGGCGCAGCGCCAGGAGGTGCTGACAGCGCTCGAGGACTCCTATCGAAAGGTCCAGTCGGCGCAGGCGGTGGTGACCGGACACCTCGCCTCTGTCCGCAAGGTTCGCGAGATGCAGACCGAAGCGCTGGCCGAGGCCGGCCTTGAAGATCTGCCGCAGCGTGTCTCCAGTGCGACCGCTCGCGTTTCCGGTGGCGTGGATGATCTCGTGGAGCGGGGGAGAGACATCGAGGGTAAGACAGAGGACATCGTCGCCAGGATACAGGAGCTGGATTCGGCGATGGATTCCGCAAAGAAAAAGATTACCGGCACGGACTAACACGAGGGGGGAAGCAATGAGCGACGCGATTGACCTTGACGCCATGTTCGCGGAGATGGACCGGGCCGCCGATCGTGCCGAACGTACACTCGATGGCCGGTTCGGTG
>NZ_WNXE01000789.1:0-775 GCF_010993615.1 Arhodomonas sp. KWT
TGGCATGAGGCGGATGAACAGTGTGGATGCGGTCATCGTCGGTGCCGGCGCCGCGGGGGCGTTCTACGCACGCCACCTGGCGGAATCCGGCCGGTCAGTGGCGGTGCTGGAGGCCGGCCCCGGCTGGCAGCACACCGATCTTCAGAGCAGCCTGATCTGGGCCCGGCGCCTGCGCTGGGGTGGCGAGCAGGTGGTGACGACCGGTGAACATCCCTTCGGCTACGGGTTCAATGCCGGCTGGGGCAATGGCGGCGCGGCGACCCATCACTACGGCACGTGGCTGCGCCTGGACGAATCGGACTTCGAGATGCGTAGCCGTTTCGGCCGCGGCCGGGACTGGCCATTCGATTACGCCACCCTGCGCCCGTACTACGACCGCATCCAGAAGGCGGTCGGACTGTCCGGAGACGCGGAGGCGGAGATCTGGCGCCCGGCGGGCGATCCCTACCCGATGCCGCCGCTTGCCACCTTCGGTCAGGCCGAGGCCATCCGTCGCGGCTTCGACGCCATGGGCATGCATACCGCGCCCATGCCGATGGCGATCAACTCCCAGCCCTACGCCGGACGGGCCGCGTGTATCTATGACGGCTGGTGCGACGCCGGCTGCCCGACGGGGGCGCTCTACAACCCGCTGGTCCGCGATGTCCCCGGGGCGCTGGCCGCGGGCGCCGAGATCCGCAACCATGCGAGCGTCATCCGTGTGACCAGCCGCAACGGCCGCGCTACCGGTGTCGAGTACGCGGATGCCGACGGTGAGCGTTGTTTCCAGCCCGCG
>NZ_WNXE01000078.1:0-8046 GCF_010993615.1 Arhodomonas sp. KWT
CTACAACACCGGTCTACCCTACAGGCATTCCGTAAGGGATTGGCCGGTGGCAAAGCCGATACCCATTGATAATGGCCGTAGGTCGGCTGCTCGAGGCAGCCGACGTCTCCGGTTTTCCGGACTCCGCCGCCGGCTACCCGCCGCTCGCCGCGGCATCGAGCGGCGGATTGGGCCGGCTGCTGTTACCGGGGCTGCCTGCGAGGCGCTCGTAGCGGCGCTGGCGTTCGTGGCTCGGCGAATGGCCGAAGTGGTCGTGGTAGCACTTGGTGAAGTGGGGCGGCGAGACGAAGCCGCAGGCCAGGGCGACGTCGGTGATGGGCATGTGGGTCTGCTGCAGTAGCTGCCGTGCCCGGGTCAGGCGCAGGTCCATGTAGTAGCGCGCCGGCGGGCAGCCCACGTAGCGCTGGAACAGCCGTTCGAGCTGGCGCCGGGACAGCCGTGCGTGGCCGGCGAGCTCGTCCAGCGACAGCGGTTCGTGGAGGTTCGCCTCCATGAGCGTGACGACCTCCTCGAGCTTGGGCTGGCTGTGACCGAGGCGCACCCGCAGCGGCGCGCGCTGGCGGTCGTCCACGTCGCGGATGCGCTCGTGGAGGAATTCCTCGGCGATGGCCTCGGCGAGCTCCGGGCCCTGCTGGCGTCCGACCAGGGTGAGCATCATGTCCAGCGGGGCGACACCGCCGGAGCAGGTGTAGCGGTCACGGTCGATGACGAACAGCTGGGAGGTGAAAGTCACCTCCGGGAACATCAGCGCCTCGTGGATGCTGGAGATGTGTTCCCAGTGCAGGGTGCAGCGGTAGCCGTTGAGCACCCCGGCGCGGGCGAGCACGTAGCCACCGGTGCACACCGCGGCCAGCGGAACCTGGCGGCCGGCCATACGGCGCAGCCACGTCAGGGTCTCGCGGTCGCAGTGGCTCTGCACGTCCACGCCGGCGCAGACAACCACCATGTCGAGGGGCAGAGGCTCCTCGAGGGCGCACTCAACGCGGGTCTCCAGGCCGCTGCTGGCGCTCACCGGTGCACCGTCCACGCTCATGAGGTGCCAGGTGTAGAGGCGCCGGTCCGCGAGCTGGTTGGCCATGCGGAACGGCTCCAGGGCCGAGGAAAAGGCGAGCTGGGAGTAGCCCGGCACGAGCACGAAGCCGACATCCAGGTGCTCTCGCGGTGAGCCGGATAGCGCTGCCATGAGACCCCTCCTCCTAAGGCCTGATGGATCATGTTATTCGGTGGACAATAAGTAAACGCGCCGCGCTCCCCTCCCGGCTTGCGTGTCTGCGCCGCCCATTTACCCGGCGGCGGCGTTTACCGGTGACGCCTCCGGGAAAGGCGTTGCCGCCCCCTCATAAAACCGCCTCCTGACAGAAACTTAGCCCAATCGGGGCGGTGTCGCTAGGACCATGGTGACCGGCGCCGGTGAGCAAACCCGCGGGCCCCGTGCCGCCGATAATCACACCGTCAACGTCCTCGAAACCGATGAACGACGGAGGAGCGGCCATGGCGAGCAACGCGCAGGAAATAACCGGGGCGTCCCGGCCGGTGGCGGGTAACCTCGAGATCGCCCGGGAGGCCCGGCTCTGGCCGATCGAGGAGATCGCCGGGCGCATGGGCGTGCCGGGCGCCAGTGTCGAGCCCTACGGCCGGGGCATCGCCAAGCTGGATCTCGACGCCGTCCGCGCGGTGGCGGACCGGCCCCGGGGGCGTTACGTGGTGGTCTCGGCGATCACGCCCACGCCCCTCGGCGAGGGTAAGACCACCACCTCCATCGGCCTCGCCCAGGGGCTGCACCACGTCGGGCGTACCGCCACCGTTGCGATCCGCCAGCCCTCCATGGGGCCGACCCTCGGGATCAAGGGCGGGGCCGCCGGCGGCGGCTACAGCCAGGTGGTGCCGATGGAGCGGATCAACCTCCACCTCACCGGCGACATCCATGCGGTCACCGCCGCCCACAACCTGCTCGCGGCGATGATCGACAACCACCTCCACCACGGCCGCGGGGTGGACCTCGACCCGCAGCGCGTGCGCTGGCAGCGGGTGGTGGACATCAACGACCGCGCCCTGCGCAGCACCGTCATCGGCCTCGGTCCGCGGGCCGACGGGGTGCCCCGCCAGGCGGGCTTCGAGATCACCGCGGCCTCGGAGGTCATGGCGGTGCTCGCCCTCGCCGACTCGGTTACCGACCTGCGCCGGCGTCTTGGGCGCATGGTGGTCGGCGAGAACCGCGACGGCGAGCCGGTCACCGCCGAGGACATCGGTGCCGCCGGGGCGATGACCGCCCTGCTCAAGGAGGCGATCAAGCCGAACCTGCTGCAGACCCTGGAGCACACCCCGGCGCTGATCCACACCGGGCCTTTCGGCAACATCGCCCACGGTAACTCCTCCATCGTCGCCGACAACATCGGCATCCACGGCGGCGACTTCCTGGTCACCGAGGCCGGCTTCGGTGCCGACATGGGGGCGGAGCGGTTCTTCAACATCAAGTGCCGCGCCTCCGGGTTGACCCCGGACGCCGCGGTGCTCGTCGCCACCGTGCGCGGGCTGAAGTTTCATTCCGGACGCTATCGCGTGGTCCCGGGCCGGCCGCTGCCCGAGGGCATGAAGGCGGAGAGCCCGGAGGACGTGCACGCTGGCGCCGCCAACCTCACCAAGCAGATCGACAACATCCGCGCCCACGGGGTGACGCCGGTGGTGGCGATCAACGCGTTCCCCTCGGACTATGACAGCGAGCATCAGGCCATCCGCGAGATCGCCGAGGCGGCCGGGGCACGGGCGGCGGTGTGCACCCACGTGCGCGACGGCGGCGCCGGCGCCGCCGAGCTCGCGGAGGCGGTGGCTGAGGCCGCCGAGGCGGGCGGTGACTTCGAGTTCCTATACCCGGACGACATGGCCCTGGACGCCAAGATCGAGCGGATCGCCACGCGCATCTACGGGGCCGACGACGTGTCGTTCAGCGCCGATGCCCGGCGCCAGATCGACACCTATCAGCGCCAGGGCTACGGCGAGCTGCCGGTGTGCGTCGCCAAGACCCACCTCTCGCTGTCCGCGGACGCCAGTCTTCGGGGCGCGCCCACGGGCTGGACGCTTCCCGTGCGCGAGGTCCGGCTGTCCGCGGGTGCCGGGTTCGTCTACGCGCTGTGCGGCGACATCCGGACCATGCCCGGCCTCGGTGCCGACCCCGCCGCCGCCCACATCGATGTGGACGAGAACGGCGAAATCACGGGGCTGTTCTGATGGCCGCCCGGGTGGATGCGCTGGACGGCGCCCCGCAGGCCGGCATCGCGGGCTTCCTGGAGGCGCTCGCCGCGCGCCGCTCCGCCCCGTCGGGCGGCGCGGGTGCGGGCCTGTCGCTGGCCACCGCGGCGGCGCTGGCGGCGATGGCCGCACGCTTTGCGGACACGCGCATGGCCGACGCCGCGGCACTGGCGGGGGAGGCGGACGCGATCCGCGAGCGCGCGCTGGTGCTTATGGACGCCGATGCGGAGTCCTTCGCCCCGGTGCTGAAGGCCAGCCGCTGGGGCGATGCCGGGGCGCTGGAGGACGCCCTGGAGGCGGCCTGCGAGGTGCCGCTGGAGGTACTGGAGACGGCGTTGCGCCTGTGCCGCATGGGCGACCGGCTGGTCCGTGAGGGCAATCCGCGGCTGGTGGGCGACGCCCGCGCGGCGGTGGCGCTGGCCGCCGGGGCCGGGCGGGCCGCGGCGGCGCTCATCGACGAGAACCTGGACGGTGACCGGGACGACGGCCTTGCCGCGCGCACCGAGGCGCTGGTCGCGGCACTGCCGCCGTGAGCGGCCACGGGAGGTCTGCCTGAGCCCGCCGGGCTAGCGTCGCGGCCAGGCGCTCAGCCAGAACAGCCCGCCCAGGGCGCCGAGCACCAGGCTGGCGAGCGGCGTGCCCGCAGCGACCATTACCGGCGTGTAGCCGTCCAGCCCGGCGATGATGAACGCCGAGAGCACGAGGCTCGCGCCGATCACCGCGGCGAAGTTGCGCCGGCCGTTGCGGCGCACGTCTTCGCGCAGGCCCTCCAGGGTGCGCTCCTGTTCGGCGACGCGCTCGCGCAGCTGCTCGGCCTCGGAGAGGGCGGCGTCGAGCCGACCGGGCAGACGCGGCAGGTACTCGCCCCACTTGGGCAGCTCGGTGCGCAGGTTGCGGATGAGCGCACGGGCGCCGAGCTGCTCGCGCATCCACTGCTCCATGTAGGGCTTGGCGGTGCGCCAGAGGTCCAGGTCGGGGTAGAGGTCGCGTCCCAGCCCCTCGATGGCGAGCAGCGTCTTCTGCAGCAGCACCAGCTGGGGCTGGACCTCCATGTTGAACCGTCGCCCGGTCTGGAACAGCCGCAGCAGCAGCGCGCCGAAGGAGATCTCGCCCAGCGGGCGCTCGAAGATCGGCTCGCAGACCACGCGCATGGCGGCCTCGAACTCGTCCACCCGAGTGTCCGCCGGCACCCATCCCGACTCCACGTGCAGCTCGGCGACACGGCGGTAGTCGCGGTTGAAGAAGGCGAGGAAGTTTTCCGCGAGGTAGCGGTGGTCCCGCGGGCCGAGGGTGCCGATGATGCCGAAGTCCACGGCGATGTAGCGCGGCGTATCCGGCTCGTCCGGGTCGACGAAGATGTTGCCCGGGTGCATGTCGGCGTGGAAGAAGCTGTCGCGGAAGACCTGGGTGAAGAAGATCTCCACGCCGCGCTCTGCCAGCGCCTGCATATTCACGCCGCGTTCGCGCAGGGTCTCCACGTGGCTGATGGGGATGCCGTGGATGCGCTCCATGACCATCACCCGGGTGCGGGTGCCGGGCCAGTAGACCTCGGGCACGTAGAGGAGATCCGAGCCCTCGAAGTTGCGCCGCAGCTGCGAGGCGTTGGCCGCTTCGCGCATCAGGTCGAGCTCGTCGTGGATGGTCTTGTCGAACTCGCGCACCACCTCCACCGGGCGCAGCCGGAAGGCCTCGCGCCAGTAGCGGTGGGCCAGCCGGGCGATGGTGTAGAGCAGCTGCAGGTCGCCGTCGATGGTGCGCTGGATGCCCGGGCGCACCACCTTGACCACCACCTCGCGCCCGTCGTGAAGCACCGCGCCATGCACCTGGGCGATGGAGGCGGAGGCCAGTGGCTGCTCCTCGAAGCGCGCGAACATCGCTTCCAGCGGCTGGCCGAGTTCCGCCTCGACCAGGGCCCGGGCGCGCTCGCCGGGGAACGGCGGCACCCGGTCCTGCAGCCGGGCGAGCTCGGTGGCGATATCCGGGGGAACGAGGTCGCGCCGGGTCGAGAGGATCTGGCCGAACTTCACGAAGATCGGGCCGAGGTCCTCCAGGGCGCAGCGGATGCGCTCGCCGCGGGACTGGCGGTAGCGCCGGAACCAGCGCCAGGGCATGAACAGCCCGAGGAAACGCAGCGGCCGGAATAGGTGGGTGGCGAGGATGACCTCGTCCAGGCCGTGCTTGATGAGGATGAGGTTGATGTAGATCAGGCGCAGCAGCAGCGCGGGACGCAGGATCACCGCTCGCCTCCCGCGCCGCCGCGGCGGCGCTCCAGCCGCCGGATGCGCGCCTCCAGGCGGTCCGTGTCGGCGCGCAGGCGGTCGACGTCGCGGATGAAGGCGTCCGCCTCCGCCGCCGGGGGCAGCAGCCGGCGCTCCTCGGTGAGGTAGGCGCCCACGTCCTGGACGAACGCCGCCGCCGTGCGCTCGCCCCAGCGGCGGCCACCGCGCACGCCGCGGCCGACCTGGTGAGCGATGACGTCACCGGTGATCCGCGAGAGCTGTTCCTCCCAGTCCACGTCGAGCTCGGTGAACAGGGCGCGGACCTCCTGGATCACGCCGACGTCGCCACGGAAGACCACGTCCCGGCTGCGCCGGCCGCGGGAGGTCGCGAGCGTCGCCAGCCCGGCCAGGGTGGCCTCCACCTCGGCGTCGGCGGTCTCCGCCTCGCCCGGCTGTGCCAGGCGCAGGCCGTCGGCGAGGAAGTGCACGCGTGCGGCCACCGTCGGCTCGCTCAGGCGTACCGCGAGGCTGCGCCCGGTGAGCGGCACGAGCCGGTGCGGCGTCTCCGGGTCAAGGGCGAGCACCCGGTTGAGCGCGCCCTCGACGACGCGCATCACACCGGTGCCGAGCATGCCGGGGGTTTCCGTCATAGGGCCGTGCTAGTAGACGTGGCCGCGGTGAATGGCCACGACGCCGCCGGAGAGGTTGGTGTACTCGCAGTCCTCGAAGCCCGCCTGTTCCATCATCCCCGCAAGCGTCTGCTGGTCGGGGTGCATGCGGATGGACTCGGCGAGGTAGCGGTAGCTCTCCGCGTCGTGGGCGACGAGCCGGCCCATGGCGGGCAGTACGCCGAAGGAATACGCGTCGTAGAGCGGACGCAGCGCGGTGATGTAGAGCCGCGAGAATTCCAGCACCATGAGGTGCCCGCCCGGGCGCAGGACCCGCCGGATCGCCGCGAGGGCGCGCTCCTTGCGGGTGACGTTGCGCAGCCCGAAGGCCATGGTCACACGGTCGAAGCTCGCGTCCGGGAAGGGCAGCTGCTCGGCGTCGGCGATGACGTAGTCGATGTTGTCCACCGCGCCCTCGTCGATCAGCCGGTCGCGGCCGCGGGCGAGCATCGCCGGGTTGATGTCGGAGCTCACCACCCGGCCCTCGTGGCCGACCCGCCGGGACAACGCGAGGCTGAGATCGCCGGTGCCGGCGGCGAGGTCGAGGACGTGATGGCCGCGGCGGGCGCGGGTGGCGGCCATGGCCTGATGCTTCCAGATGCGGTGCAGGCCGAACGACATGAGGTCGTTCATGAGGTCGTAGCGCTCCGCGACGGACTGGAACACGGCACCGACGCGCTGGCGTTTCTCATCCAGCGGGACCTGCTGGTAGCCGAAGTGGGTGGTGCCGCTGTCCTGCTGCTCGTCGCCGCTCGCCACGGCCTACTCCTTGTTCGGGTTGGTGCGGCGCGCGTGCCCGGCATGGGCGAGCGCGTCGAGATAGTCCTGCCAGTAGCGCGACTGGTCGGTGCCCAGCTCGTAGAGCAGGTCGAACGAGTATAACCCAGAGTCGTGGCCGTCATCGAAGACCAGGCGCAGGGCATAGTTTCCCACCGGCTGGACGTCGGTCAGGCCGACCTCCTCCTTGCCGGTGACCAGTACTGCCTGGCCCGGGCCGTGTCCGCGCACCTCCGCGGACGGCGAGTACACACGGAGATACTCCGCCGGCAGCTCGAAGCGTGAGCCGTCGTCGAAGGCGATCTCCAGCACCGCCGAGCGCCGGTGCAGGCGGATGTCGGTGGGCGTGCGGCCGGTGTCGGTACGTGGCGGGTGCTGCATGGGGACCTCACGGTTCCATCAGGGCCTGGCGACAGGGTCGTGACGTGCCGCCGTGGACGCGCCCGGGCTTGCGCCCGGGCATGGCGCATGGGACCCATCGCCTCGGCGGACGGCGGAACGCTCGATGGCCGCCGTCCTGGCCGTCCGGTGTCCGTGTACCGGATTCTAACGCGGCGGCGCGGGCCCGGCGCCAGGGGCCGGGCCGATGCCGCACTCAGAGGATGTAGCGGCTGAGGTCCTCGTCCCGGGCGAGGCTGCCCAGGTGCTCGTCCACGTAGGCGGCGTCGACGGTCACCGTCTCGCCGCTGCGGTCCGGGGCCTCGTAGGAGATCGCCTCCAGCAGCCGCTCCATGACCGTGTGCAGCCGCCGGGCGCCGATGTTCTCGGTGCGTTCGTTGACCTCCCAGGCGACCTCGGCGATGCGGGCGACGCCCTCCTCGGCGAAGCGCACGGTCACGCCCTCGGTGCTCATCAGGGCCTCGTACTGGCGCACCAGCGAGGCGTCCGGCTCGGTGAGGATGCTCACGAAGTCCTCCACCGCCAGGGCCTCGAGCTCCACGCGGATGGGCAGCCGGCCCTGAAGCTCGGGGATGAGGTCGGAGGGCTTGGAGACGTGGAACGCACCGGAGGCGATGAACAGGATGTGGTTGGTGTTCACCATGCCGTGCTTGGTGGAGACCGTGGAGCCCTCCACCAGGGGCAGCAGGTCGCGCTGCACGCCCTCGCGGGAGACGTCGCCGCCGCTGCCGCTCTCC
>NZ_WNXE01000078.1:8144-12630 GCF_010993615.1 Arhodomonas sp. KWT
GGCGCGCTTGGCCACCTTGTCGATCTCGTCGAGGAAGACGATGCCGTTCTGCTCGACCCGTTCCAGGGCCTGCTGCTTGACCTCCTCCTCGTTGACCAGCCGTGCGGCCTCCTCCTCCTCGAGCAGCGGCCGTGCCTCGCGGATCGGGAGCTTGCGGGTGCGGGTGCGCTCGCCGCCCATGTTCTGGAACATGCTCTG
The DNA here is from genome assembly GCF_010993615.1 of Arhodomonas sp. KWT. NCBI lineage: Bacteria > Pseudomonadati > Pseudomonadota > Gammaproteobacteria > Chromatiales > Ectothiorhodospiraceae > Arhodomonas > Arhodomonas sp. KWT. The sequence goes on from NZ_WNXE01000078.1 coordinate 8,343, forward strand.
GAGCTGGTTGGTCATCTCCTCCATGCCCGGCGGCGCCATGATGTCCACGCCGCCGCCCTGGGTGCGCAGCTCGATCTCGATCTCGCGCTCGTCGAGCTCGCCCTCGCGCAGCTTCTTGCGCATCTTCTGCCGGGTGCCGCTGCCGGCCTCGTCGTCCTCCCAGCCGCGGGCGCGGGGGAGCAGCGCGTCGAGGATGCGGTCCTCGGCGGCGTCGGCGGCCTTGACGCGCACGCCCTCCATGGCCTCCTGGCGGGTCATCTTGATGGCGTTGTCCACCAGATCGCGGATGATGGACTCCACATCACGGCCGACGTAGCCCACCTCGGTGAACTTGGTCGCCTCTACCTTAATGAAAGGCGCCCGTGCCAGGCGGGCGAGGCGCCGGGCGATCTCTGTCTTGCCCACGCCGGTGGGGCCGATCATGAGGATGTTCTTGGGGGTGATCTCCGCGCGCAGCTCCTCGTCCACCTGCATGCGGCGCCAGCGGTTGCGCAGCGCCACGGCCACGGCGCGCTTGGCCTCGGCCTGGCCGATGATGTGCTTGTCTAGCTCCTGGACGATCTCTCTGGGGGTCATGTCGGACATGTCGGTTCCGCTCCGGTCACTCCTCGCCCAGCTCTTCGATGGTGAGGTGGTGATTGGTGTAGATGCAGATGTCGGCGGCGATGTGCAGCGAGCGCTCGACGATGTCGCGGGCGCCGAGCTCGGTGTTGTCCATCAGCGCGGTGGCCGCGGACTGCGCGAAGCCACTGCCGGAGCCGATCGCGATGAGGTCGCGCTCGGGCTCGACCACGTCGCCGTTGCCGGAGATCATCAGCGTGGTGTCCCGGTCGGCGACCAGCAGCAGCGCCTCCAGCCGGCGCAGGGCGCGGTCGGAGCGCCAGTCCTTGGCCATCTCCACGGCGGAGCGGGTGAGGTTGCCGCGGTGCTTCTCGAGCTGGCCCTCGAAGCGCTCGAACAGTGTGAACGCGTCCGCGGTGCCGCCGGCGAAGCCCGCGATCACACGCTCGTGGAACAGCCGGCGCACCTTGCGCGCGTTGCCCTTCATCACGGTATCGCCGAGGGTGACCTGGCCGTCGCCGCCGAGCGCGACCCGGCCCTGCCGACGGGCGGCGAGGATGGTGGTGCCGTCAAATTGCCTCACGTTGGTGCTCCGGACTGCCTCGAATGGATGCGCGACGGCCCCGCCGGGCCGCCGGCGCGGCGATTGTACAACGGTGGGGCGCACCGCGACGCCTTTCAAGGGCGACGGTGGTGTGGCACCAACTCTCATTGTGGCAATGCGTGCCGGCTCGATGACGGCCCGGGCTAACGTTGCCCTGTTCTCAAGCGCGGCGGCGATGTCGCACACGGCCTGCCGGACCGGGTAGGTCGTGCGCCGAAGGCGTGCGACGTCTCGCCAGCCGTTTCATGTGCGCCTGCGATCTGTGCCGGGGCATGGGGAGGGGAGCGGTGGCCTCGCGCCCATATTATTCGCGAAGCCTGCTGTACACCTCGCGTAACAAATGTTCTCGGGCGACTTGCCGGAAGTCGTCGTCATTCATCAAACGCCCGAAAATTTCCTCGTTGCCGTCCATGCGCTCGATGAACAGGCTTTCCAGCATCCTGTTGAACACGTATGCGAAATTTTCCATTGAGTTCGCCTGCGCCGCTTCGCGCAGGGTGTCGTTTTCGACCGCACTTTCTGCGATCTGGTCGAAGAACAGCTGATCGGCCGGCGTGAACTCCGTGCCGAAGCGCTCGTTCAGCCTCCCGATAAGCGTGGACAGCTCCACGTTTTCGTCCTCGGCGCGGCCTGTGCCCACTTCCTTTGGGCCGTACAGGGGCTCCGGTTCCCCTACGCCCAGATCGATTGCCCCCTCGCTGATCTTCTGTAGCCGGTAATACTGAAGGGAAACCTCGTCGTCCAGCTCGAAAACGGCGTCGTCAGCGCGGCGTGGCAGCTTGGACAGCAGGAAGCGGCCATAGCTGTAGAGCTTCTCCAGGCTGCTGTCCTGATAAGGGATGATCTGTGCCAGGAAGGCATACAGGTTGCGGAAACTGGTGAGCTGGCCCTTGAACTGCTCCTGGTGGTCTTCGTCCAGGGCCTGGTAGCGCGTCACCGCCTGGTCGAGGATGGCATTGATCTTCTGGTGGTCGGCCGCCGTGGGCTCGCTGCGGTTCTTGTACCAGATCTCCGCGAAGGCGCTGACCTCATCCGGGGCGAACACCTGGGCTTCCTCTAACCGGTGCTGCAAGTCGTAGAGCTGATGGGGATCGGTGGGTTTCCCCTGCGGCGTAACCTCGTAATAGGGCTTGAACGCCTCGTAGATCTCACCGGGCTCGTTGGCGAAATCCAGCACGAAGGTGTCCTCCTTACCCGGCGCCGTTCGGTTCAGCCGGGACAGGGTCTGCACGGCCTGGATTCCCGATAGGCGCCTGTCCACATACATGGTATGCAGCAGTGGCTGGTCGAACCCGGTCTGGTATTTCTCCGCCACCAGCAGCACCTGATAGTGCTCCGAGGCGAACCGGTCCGGCAGCTCGGTTTCCTTGATACCGTCGTTCATGCCCACTTCCGTGTACGACTGCCCGGGAAAATCCGGGTCGGTGACGCTGCCGGAGAAGGCCACCAGGGAGCGGATGCCGGTAATGCGGTGGTCCTGGATGTACTTGTCGAACGCCTGCTTGTAGCGCACGGCGTGCAGGCGCGAGGCGGTGACCACCATGGCCTTGGCCCGGCCGCCGATGCGGTGGCGGGTGTTGTGGCGGAAGTGCTCGACGATCACCTCCACTTTCTGGGCGATATTGTGGGGGTGCAGGGACATGAAGCGCGCCAAGGCCCTGGCCGCCTTGCGCTTGGGTACTTCCGGATCATCGTCGATGGATTTGATCAGCCCGTAATAGGTCTTGTAGGTGGTGTAGTTTTCCAGCACGTCCATGATGAAGCCTTCCTCGATGGCCTGACGCATGGAGTACAGGTGAAAGGGCGGCTGGCCGTCCGGGCCGGGCTCGTTGAACACCGCCTGGGTCTTGAACTTGGGCGTGGCGGTGAAGGCGAAGAAGCTGATATTGGGCTGGCGGGGGCGTTTGAGCATCTCCTCGAACAGCTTCTTGCGCGCCTCCTCGGAAAGATCCTCCTCCTCCACATCCAGGAACTCCTCCGCGATGGCCGACTCGATGCCGTCGCGGTTGAGCACCTTGCGCAGCTCCATGGCCGTCTCGCCGGACTGAGAGCTGTGCGCCTCGTCCACGATCACCGCGAAGCGCTTGCCCTCCGTGCTCAGCTCCACTTCCTCGCCCTTCTTGGCCAGGGTGTCCATGGCCTGGGTGATGAAGGGGAACTTCTGGATGGTCGAGATGATGATGGGTACGCTGGAGGAAAGCGCCTGGGCGAGCTGCTGGGTGTTCTCGTCGATCTTCTGCACCACTCCCTGCTTGTGCTCGAACTGGTAGATGGTGTTCTGCAACTGCTGGTCCAGCACCCGGCGGTCGGTGATCACCACCACGGTATCGAACACCTTGTTGTCGTCGGCGTCGTGCAGGCTGGAGAGGCGATGGGCCAGCCAGGCGATGGAATTGGATTTGCCCGAGCCCGCGGAGTGCTGCACCAGGTAGTTGTGGCCCGGTCCCTGCGCCCGGGCGCTGGCCACCAGTTGCCGCACCGCGTCCAACTGGTGGTATCGGGGGAAGATCAACGCTTCCTTGCGGTGGCGTTTCACCCCCTTCTTCGTCGTGACCTTGTTTTCGGTCACTTCCAGGTGCAGGAACCGAGCGAGGATGTCCATCAGGCTGTCGCGGGCGAGCACCTGCTCCCACAGGTAGCTGGTGCGGTAGCCGCCCTCTTCGGCGGGCGGATTGCCCGCCCCGAAGTTGTGGCCGCGATTGAACGGCAGAAAGGCCGTCTTGCTACCGCTTAGCCGCGTGGCCATGAAGGCCTGGTCCGGGTCCACGGCGAAATGCACCAACGCGCGCTCCTTGAACCGGAAGATCGGCTCGGTCGGATCGCGGTCATTTTTGTACTGGCGGATAGCGTCATCCACCGTCTGCCCGGTCATGGGGTTCTTCAGCTCCAGGGTGGCCACCGGCAGGCCGTTCACCGACAGCACCACGTCCAGGGATTGTTTGGGGTGCGTCTCGCTGAAATGCACCTGCCGTGTCACACGGAGGCGGTTGTGGCCATAGGCCGCGGCGGCCTCCGGGTTCATGCCGGTATTGGGGGCGAAGTAGGCCAGCCGGAAGGTCTTGCCGAAGCACTTAAAGCCGTGGCGCAGCACATGCAGGGCGTTCTTGGAGGCCAACTCCTTGA
>NZ_WNXE01000790.1:0-773 GCF_010993615.1 Arhodomonas sp. KWT
TCGTGCGTGCCCGCCTGCTCTGGCATACCTACTGGCTGCCGCTCAACTTCGCGCTCACCGCCCTGGTGGGCGCCGTCGGCGCCGTGCTGTTCACCCTGCGCTGGTCCGGCGTGGCGTGCGCGGACGACTACCGGCTGGCGAACCGGGTCCAGCTCGCCGTGCTCGTGGCGACGGCCGCGGCCGCCGCGGGCTGGGCGGTGACCGGCGCGCTCGGCCTCGGTGCCGGGGGGGGAGCCTCGTTCGCCGAGGCGCTGCGTCTGGCCGTGGAGCAGCCGTTCTGGCGGCTGATGTATGCGGGCTCGGCGGCCGTGGGGGCACTACTCATCGCGGGCACGGCACTCGCACTGCGCCGCCCGGCGCTGCTCGCGCACAGCTGGTGGCTGTCGGTGCCGGCGCTGCTGTGTACCTGGTCGTTCCGCTGGGTCGTGTTCATCAACGTGCAGACGGTGCCCAAGTACGGCGCCGGGCTCTATCCCTACGAGCTGCCGCTGGGCAGCGACGGCCTGCTCGGCATCGTCGCCACCTTTGGCCTGTGGGTCGCCGTCGTGATCATCGTCTCCGCCATCGCCGCCCGCTGGCCCCAGGGCCCGGCGGCGGCCGCTCCCCGGGAGGTCGCTCATGGATAAAACACGCCGCAATCTGCTCAAGGGCGGCCTCGCCGCCGGCGGTCTCGGTGTCTTCGCCGCCGGCTATGCCGGCCCCGCCGTCAACGCCGTGAGGGGACTCGTCCGCGGTACCGCGGGGGTGCCCACGCAGGACCGCATCGCCGGCAA
>NZ_WNXE01000791.1:0-773 GCF_010993615.1 Arhodomonas sp. KWT
ATGCGACCGTGGCTGGAGGGGCTGGCCGGGAACCCGGCGAGTGCCCACGCGGTGGGCCGGCATGCCGCCGCCGCGGTCGCGGAGGCCCGTGCCCGGGTCGCCGGGGCCCTGGGGGCGTCGGCCAGCGAGATCGTGTGGACGTCCGGGGCGACGGAGGCGGACAACCTCGCGATCAAGGGGGCGGCGCGCCATCAGCGCGAGCGCGGGCGTGGCGATCACGTCGTCACACTGGCGACGGAGCATCGCGCGGTGCTCGCGAGCTGCGAGGCGCTCGAGCGCGAGGGCTTTATCGTGACGCGGGTGCCGCCGGAGTCGGACGGCAGCGTGTCCCCCGAGGCGGTTGCCGCGGCGATGACGGCGGACACCGTGCTGGTATCGGTGTCGGCGGTGAATAACGAGACCGGTGTGATCCCTGACCTGGCGGCCATCGCCGAGGGGGTTAAGGGACGGGGGGCGTTGCTGCATGTCGACGCCGCCCAGGCCCTCGGTCGTGTCCCGCTGGACGTCGCCGGCCTGCCCGCGGACCTGGTCTCGCTCTCGGCCCACAAGTGCTATGGCCCCCAGGGGGTCGGGGCACTGTACGTGCGCCGCCGCCCGCGGGTGCGGCTTGCCCCGCTGCTCCACGGCGGCGGCCAGGAGGGGGGGCTGCGGCCGGGTACCGTGCCCGTGGCGCAGGTGGTGGGCATGGGTGCGGCGGTGGCGCGGTGCGTGCGCAACGCGGCCCGGGACGGCCGTCACCTGGAGGCGCTGCGGGGTCGCCTGCTTGCCGGCCT
>NZ_WNXE01000792.1:0-771 GCF_010993615.1 Arhodomonas sp. KWT
CACGCCGACGAGTACGATCACCGGCAGCTCGTTGAACCAGCGGAACCAGACATGGCCGCGCCGGTTGGTTCCCTCGGTGAATGCCTGCACCAGGCGGCCACACCATATGTGGTAGCCGATGAGCCCGGCCACGAGGGCGAGCTTCACGTGGAGCCAGCCCTGATCGAGCCAGGCCGGGGTGAGCCAGATCAGCCAGCCCCCGAAGAATACGGTGAGCACGGCGCTGGGGGTCATGATTCCGCGATAGAGCTTGCGTTCCATGACGCGGAAACGCTCGTCGCCCGGTGCGTCCTCGGTCTGGGCGTGGTAGACGAACAGCCGTGGCAGGTAGAACACCGCGGCGAACCAGGTCACCACGAAGATGATGTGGAATGCCTTGACCCAGAGGTAGAGCATGGCCGGCTCCTTGAATGTGGCTTGTTCCCGGGGTGGCGTGCCGCTGTTCGGCCGCGGGGCCGCGCCCGAGTATCGCAGAGTGGCCGCGGTGGGGCACGCCCGGTGCAGGTGACGCGGCGCGCAGGCGGGCGTTACGATACAGGACTGTCCATTCAGCAGGGAGATACGGATGCTCAAGGTCGGGATCGTGGGCGGCACTGGTTACACGGGTGTCGAGCTGTTGCGGTTGCTGGCGCATCACCCGCATGCGCGCGCGGAGGTGATCACCTCCCGAGGGGAGGCCGGCAGGGGCGTGGCCGAGCTGTTCCCGAACCTGCGCGGACACTGCGATCTCGCCTTCGAGGCCCCGGACGACGAACGCCTCGCCGCCTGTGA
>NZ_WNXE01000793.1:0-770 GCF_010993615.1 Arhodomonas sp. KWT
CTACAACACTATGGGGCTCGGGTAGGTCGGTCGCTCCTGGCAACCGACGGCCGATCGCCGGGCAGAACCTGGCGGTTGCGGGGAACCGGCAAGCCGCGTAGGCATGGACACGGCGCGTGGCCGTAGCCGACCTACGGGCAAGGAGCCCTGGGAGGACATCGCGCGACACCCCGGCTCTACCCGATCACCGTCGGCCGACAGGACCATAACACCGAGCCGCATCGATATCGTGACACCCGCCCACGACGGTCACACCACGTAGGTCGGGCGCCGTAGGCGTGCGACATCCCGATCCCGGCCGCGGTGCCCGTCGCACACCGTCCGTGGCCGCGCCCGATCCACGGCTCCCGCCCTTTCCCCGGGCCACCGCCACGCGGACGGCGTCACGGCGGTCAGGTCTGGTAGCGGGCCTTCCACTCCTCGTAGGGCATGCCGTAGATGTCCTCCCGCGCCTGCTCGTAGTCCATGCCGACGCCGCGTTCCTCCGCGGCGGCGAGATACCACTTGGACAGGCAGTTGCGGCAGAAACCGGCAAGATTCATCAGGTCGATGTTCTGGACCTCGGTGTGCTCGCGCAGGTGTGCCACCAGCCGGCGGAACGCCGCCGCCTCCAGCTCGGTACGGGTCTGTTCGTCCACGCTCGCCTCCTCACGCGCCGTGCTGTTCGTCCCATTCGTCCCTGCCGGCCGCCGCCAGCCGTTGCGCGAACACGTCCGCGGGCGCCGGTCTCGCAAGCAGGAACCCCTGGAGGTAATCGCAGCCCAGGCGGC
>NZ_WNXE01000794.1:0-770 GCF_010993615.1 Arhodomonas sp. KWT
GACGGAACAGGTGATTGGCCTCGGCGACGGTCCAACGGATGCCCGGAACCAGAGAGAATACAGACAGAATTCACTTGTAAGCGCGTGGCCTGCCACGCAGGAGACCAGCAATGAACAGCAATGAGCCCATTGTTCACGAGGGACGTGTCGGGCTGCTCGAGATCGAGCCGGTGCTGCGCCGCAGCCGCCGGATGCGTAACGAGGCGATCGCCCGTTCGCTTCGGCGCTTCGCCCACGCGATCGGCAGCCACACGCGTCACCACGCCCACGAGATCGCCGGCCTCTTCCACACGCCGGCGGCCCGCTAGGGGCTTCCACCGGACGGAGCCACAGCCCAGGGCTCCGTCCCGCCCGGAACCCCGTTTCCGGGACACTGTCTCTCCTCCTCCTTGGCCGACCCCCGGGTCGGCTTTTTTTGCGCCGCCCCCGTTGCCCCGGTTTCACTCCCCCGGCCACACGGCAGGCCACGGCACCGGTCACACGCCGGACCGGCAGACGTTTCGCCGGCGCGGCATCCCGTGGAGCGAGCGGGCCTTGTGAGCGGGCCGTCAGGAGCAGGCCGCCACACGCACCGCCTCGTCGGCCGGCCGATCGCCCGCCAGGACCAACTCCAGCGCCTCCAGCCCGAAGCTCAGCACCACGGCGGCATGGCCGTCCGGCGCCAGGCCACCGGCCTCGATCTGCGCGGACGTCGCGCGCCCGCAGTACCCGACCGGTATCCAGCCCTCGGGGTCCCGGGCCTCTATGGCCATGCCCCCGTCCAGCGGCCC
>NZ_WNXE01000795.1:0-769 GCF_010993615.1 Arhodomonas sp. KWT
GCCGGCTCCAGCGTGCCCACCTGGGTGCCGGTGATCACGCCGGCGTCCAGGGTGCCGAGCTGCATGCCCTGGAGCATCTCGGTGTCGTTGCCGAGCTGGTGGTTGGGGAAGAACTTGACGTCGAACTCGCCCGGTGCCGCGGACTCCAGCTCCTCGGCGAAGTAGTGGGCGGCGATGGCGTAGGGGTCGACCTCGCTGTCCGCGGTGGTCCAGCCCAGGCGGATGGTGGTAGCGGCGTGACCGATGCCGGAGACGCCGATCACGGCGGCGGCGACGAGGCCGCTCAGCAGGCGGCGGGTGCGTTGGGATCGGGTAGTCATGGAGGCTCTCCTCTTCGCTGGTTAACCGCGGCCCGGTCTAGGATAACCGGGCCGCCATGATCTCCACCGGATGGGGCGGGCGGGTGCCGGCGAGCCGCTGCGTCTGACAGCGGCAGGAATAGCCCGTGGCGAGCAGCGCCCGCGGGTCGTCCGCCGCCACCTGGGGCCGCCAGCTTTCCTCGAACAGCCACCGGCTGGTGTCCGCGTGCTCGGCGAGGTGGCCGTAGGTCCCGGCCATGCCGCAGCAGCCGGTGGCCACCGGTTCCACCGCGATGCCCATGGCCTCGAAGGCCTGGCGCCAGTGGCCCGCACTCGCCGGCTCCGCGGTCTGCTCGGTGCAGTGCAGGGCCAGGCGGTAGCCTGGCTCGCTGCTGGCGCCGCCCGGCGGCGCGTGCCCGGCGAGCCAGGCCGCGAGCTGGTGTACGCGGGGGCCGCCGGCGGGGTAGTCC
>NZ_WNXE01000796.1:0-768 GCF_010993615.1 Arhodomonas sp. KWT
GCCACTGCCTGGGCACGACGCTCGGAGAGCTTCTGGTTGTAGGCCTCCGGGCCGATGCGGTCGGTGTGACCGAGGACGCGGATGCTGCTGACCTCCCAGTCACGGTCGATGCGCTGGGCCATCTGGTCGAGGCGGGCACGGCCCTCGTCGGTGAGGGTGGCCTTGTCGAAGCCGAACAGCGTACGCGCATCGATGGTGACGCGCTCGGTGCGCTCAACCATCTTCGGCTCCGGCTCGGGCTCCGGCTCCGCGGTCTCGATGACGTCGCCGCACTCCTCGCGCTTCTGCATCTTCGACTGGTTCGGGTCGTACCAGCACTCACCGTCCGCGTTCTTCCAGACCGTGTCCTGCGGGTTCGACCAGTAGGCGCCCTCCTTGTCCATCATGCTGTTGTCGGCACTGGCGAGGCCGGCCGCTCCCAGCGTCAGCACCAGCCCCAGGCCGATGGGCAGAAGGGTGTTCTTCATATCGAAACGCATCATTGCTTCTTCTCCTGTCTCCCGTCGTGGGGATGTATTTGCCGTTTGCTAGCCGGTCCCTGCGGGAACCCCTGCAGCTCCAGTCTTTCAGTACTACCGTCCCGACAGCAAGAGTGTGCGCGATTTCACGTATTTCAACCGTGCGCACGCGTCGACATGTCGCCATGTGCGGCGCTGCATGTCTGCGTAATCGTAGAAGATAAACGCGGGTTTTCATTCCCGAGCCGTAAATGGCTATCGTATCCACGACCGGCCGTCGGCCATTAGTGACACCCCTCGGGAGGAAAGC
>NZ_WNXE01000797.1:0-768 GCF_010993615.1 Arhodomonas sp. KWT
TCGCTGACTGAGGGGCGGGATGCCGTTGGTGGCTACCTGTTGTGCACAGCGGGGAGCCGTCGTCGGCGCACGACTGCCCGGCGACCAGGGGTCCGGGGAAAACAACGTGAGAAACTAGCAACCCATTGTTTTTTAGGAAATTTAATAAGCTGGTGAAAAACCCGTCAATCTGACGCGAGGCCGCCCGCGTCAGGGGTTTGGGGACGGTCTCTACGGGTTTTGCACAGCGTTATCCACAGCTTTTGTGAACAACCGGTGACAGCCGCGTGACAGCGGCTGGAGGCGGGTATGGGGCCGCCGGCGGGAGGGCCGCCGGCGGCCGGTGCGATGGGTTTTTCCCGGACCTAACGATGTGGTCCCTCAGCCCGGGCGAAGCGGTGCTCCAGTGCCTTCTCCAGCTTCCTGGCGGCGTCGTGAGTCGCGGAGTAGGCGTCCGTCGCCTGCGACTCGACGACTACCGGATTCAGCCCGGAGGGATGAGCCTCCAGCGTGCATGTCGTATCGACGCCGCCCTTGCCGGCATTCACGTCCTTGAGGTAGGTCTCCACGCGGGTGACACGCTCACCGAAGCGGCGTTCCACGCCGGCGAGCTTGGCCCGGATATGATCCTCCAGCGCCGTGGATGTCTGCATGCCTTCGGCGGCGTTGACCTGAAGCTCCATTGTCGCCTCCTTTCCGGTTGTACCGCCGCCGGACGTGACGGCGCCGGCGCGGTTTTGCAAGGCCCCCGGTCAGCCCTTCAGCCAGGCCGCCATGCGGTCCGCGGCG
>NZ_WNXE01000798.1:0-766 GCF_010993615.1 Arhodomonas sp. KWT
ACGAGCTCGCCGGGGTCGACCTCGACACCGTCGATCCAGTCCCGCTCCACGCGCACCGGCCGGCCCAGCAGCTCGCCGAGCCGCGCGGCCACCGGGGCCATGGAATCCGCCTCGCTGAACACGCCCTCCGTGGGACGGCCGCGATGGCTGACCACCATCACCCGCGCCCCGGCGGCCAGCGCCCCCTCCATGGTGGGCAGCGAGGCACGGATGCGGGTGTCGTCGGTGACCACGCCGTCCCGTACGGGGACGTTGAGGTCCTCGCGAATGAGCACGCGCCGGCCGGCGAGCTCGAGATCCTCCATTCGCTTGACCGCGGCCATGCTTGCTACTCCCTGTCCGGATTCATGTCGGCATCCGCGCCTCGCCCGGCGCGGGTCGTAAGCTAGCGCCCCGCCATCAGCTCCGCGACGTCGAGCATCCGGTTGGCGAAGCCCCATTCGTTGTCGTACCAGGCACAGACCTTGACCAGCCGCCCGCCCGTGACCCGCGTGAGCGCCGTGTCCACGATGGCCGAACGGGGGTCGTGCATGAAGTCGGAGGACACCAGCGGCTCGTCGCTCACGCCCAGCACGCCCGCGAGCGCCCCCTCGGCGGCGTCGCGGAGCACCCGGTTGACGGCATCCACGTCCGTTTCCTGCGCGGCGAAGAAGGTGAAATCCACCATCGAGACGTTGATCGTCGGCACGCGCACGGCGTAACCGTCCAGCCGGCCGGCGAGCGCCGGCAGCACCCGCTCCACCGCCCGGGTCGCCCCGGTGCTCGT
>NZ_WNXE01000799.1:0-764 GCF_010993615.1 Arhodomonas sp. KWT
GAGCTGTTCCCGAACCTGCGCGGACACTGCGATCTCGCCTTCGAGGCCCCGGACGACGAACGCCTCGCCGCCTGTGACGTCGTCTTCTTCGCAACGCCCAACGGCACGGCGATGCAGTCCGTGCCCGCGCTGCTAGAGGCCGGTGTGCGCGTGATCGATCTCGGGGCGGACTTCCGTATCCGTGACCTGGACCTCTGGTCCGAGTGGTACGGGATGACCCACGCCTGCCCCGGGATTGCCGCCGAGGCGGTCTACGGGCTGCCGGAGCGCCACCGCGATGCCATCCGCGGGGCCCGCCTGGTCGCGAACCCGGGGTGCTACCCCACGGCGGTGCAGCTCGGCTTCCTGCCGCTGGTCGAGGCCGGTCTGGTGGATACCGACACCCTCGTCGCCGATGCCAAGTCCGGGGCGACCGGGGCGGGACGCCAGCCCAGGCAGCACACGCTCCTCGGCGAGGCCTCGGAGAACTTCCGTGCCTACGGGGCCTCCGGTCACCGGCACCTCCCGGAGATCCGCCAGGGCCTGATGGAGGCCGCCGGCGGCGAGGTCGGGCTGGTGTTCATGCCGCATCTTGCACCGATGGTGCGGGGGATCCACGCGAGCCTCTACGCCCGGCTGCGGGACCCGGCCACGGACCTGCAGGCGCTGTTCGAGGCGCGTTACGCCGACGAGCCCTTCGTCGATGTGCTGCCCGCCGGTAGCCATCCGGAGACGCGTAGCGTGCGCGGCGTCAACACCTGCCGCATTGCGGTCCACCGCCAGCC
>NZ_WNXE01000079.1:0-1907 GCF_010993615.1 Arhodomonas sp. KWT
TGGTGGAGGCGGCGGGAATCGAACCCGCGTCCGCGGGACCTCCGCCCCAGGGTCTACATGCTTAGATCCGTCTATTATTTTTAGCCGGCTGCCACCCGACGGACAGGGCGTGCAGTCGGCGATCCCGTCAAGGTTTCGCGCAACGGATCCGGGCGGTCCGAGGCGCTATCCCGTGTGCTATGCCGGTCGAACATCGGCCACGGGAGACCGGATGCCGACCGCTCGCGGTTATTTAGGCCGCGAGGGCGTAGTTGTCGTCGTTGGCAACTATCTTTGCTGCCACATGTTTTACGAGGTTGAGTGACGTCCTCGGCATGCACCTGAGGTTTTGCGACCCGCGTCGAAGCCAAGTCGCCCCCTGTTCATGAGCTATGACAGTCTAGGGCATCGCGGAGTTCCGTGCGAGCCCCGATATCGTCACACGTTGTGCTTGAGGATACGCGCGCGGTCGCGCTGCCAGTCGCGCTCCTTCTTGTCCGCGCGCTTGTCGTGCTGCTTCTTGCCCTTGGCGAGCCCGACCGTGAGCTTGGCGTTGCCCCGCTTCCAGTGCAGGTCCAGCGGCACGACGGTGTAGCCCTTCTGCTCGGTAGCGCCGATGAGCCGGTCGATCTCGCGGCGGTGCAACAGCAGCTTGCGCGTGCGGATCGGGTCGGGGTGGATGTGCGTCGACGCCGTGGGCAGGGGCGGGAAGTTCGCCCCGATGAGCCACGCCTCGTCGTTTTTCAGCAGGACGTACCCCTCCGTGAGGTTGGCCCGCCCCTGGCGAAGGCTCTTGACCTCCCAGCCTTCCAAGGCGATGCCCGCCTCCATGGTGTCCTCGATGAAGAACTCGTGCCGCGCCTTGCGATTGACCGCGATGACGTTGTCGGCACCCGTGGACTTTTTCTTGCCTGCTTTCTTGCTCACGCGGACATTCTAATCGTCCGCCCGGCCTGCGCCAACGCCCGAGCTTGCCGGGGCGGCGGGCAGTGCCGACAATACCGGCTGGTCCGAGTCGGGAGGACGCGGTGGCAACAGGGTTTACACGGCCGGCGGGCGGGCGCGGGGTGACGTTGCTCCTCGTCGGCGCCACCGTCGGGCTCGGCAATGTCTGGCGTTTCCCCTGGCTGGTGGGCGAGTACGGGGGCGGCGCGTTCCTGCTGCTGTATCTGCTCTGTCTTGCCGGTCTCGGCCTGCCGCTGATGATCGCGGAGCTGGTGATCGGCGAGCGAGCCGGTGTGGCCGCGCCACGGGGGCTCGGGCGGCTCGCGATACGCGAGGGCCATTCCCGGGCCTGGGGCGTGATCGGCGTCGCCTCGGTGGCGGCGGGCGTGCTCCTGTTGCCGGTCTACGGCATCGTCGGCGGCTGGTCGCTGGCGTACATTTTCCGGGCCGCCGGCGGGAGCTTCGAGGGGCTGGACACCCTGGCCGCCGCGCGGCTTTTCCGTGCGCTGGTGCATGACGGCGAGGCCCTGCTGGGCTGGTACACGCTGTTCATCGGCGCCGCGGTGCTGGTCGCCGGGCGGGACGTGCGTTACGGCATAGAGGTGGCCGCGCGCTGGTTTGTGCCGCTGCTCGCGGTACTGCTCGGTGCGCTGGTGGCGGCGCAGTGGGAATCGCCCGGACTGCCGGCGGCGCTGGCGTTCCTGTTCGTGCCGGACTGGGGGGCGGTCACGGTGGAGGCGGTACTTGCCGCGCTGGGGCACGCCTTCTTCACGCTGAGCCTGGGTGCCGGGGTGATGATCGCCTTCGGTGCGTACTGTCGGGGCGGGGTGATCTTCCCGGCGGTGGCGACGGTGGTGATGGACACGCTGTTCGCCGTGCTCGCGGGGCTCGCGGTCCTGCCCGCGCTATTCAACGGGGGCCTGTCGGCGAGTGGTGGTGCGGGGCTGGCGTTCCAGACGCTGCCGGTGGTCTTCGGCGGCATG
>NZ_WNXE01000079.1:2006-12617 GCF_010993615.1 Arhodomonas sp. KWT
CTGGCGGCCTGGACGTCCACCTGCGCGCTCATGGAGCCGGCGGTGGCGTGGCTGAGTGCCTCGCCGCGGCGCGATCGGCCGATGGCGGCGGCGATGGTGGGTGTCGTCGTCTGGGTACTGGGGCTGGTGCCGCTGCTCACCCTCGGAATGCCCGGGCGCTGGCAGCTGCCGGTGGCCGGAGGCATGGGCCTGTTCGAGGCCCTCAACCGCGGCGTGGCGGCGGTGGTGCTGCCGCTGGTGGGGCTCGGCGTCGCGCTCTACGCTGGCTGGGTGCTCTCGCCGGAGAGCGTGCGCATCGCGCTACGCCGCGGGGCGGCGGCGCCGGTGTGGCGTTTTTTGGTAAGGTTTGTGGCGCCCGCGGCGCTGGTGGTGATCGGCGTGGAAGCCAGCGGGTTCCGGGTCGGCTGAATCAGAACAGGGGAGGACAATGACGACGGTCTCGCGCTCCGCGATGGTCCCGTATTCCGCACAGGCGATGTTCGAGCTGGTGGACGACGTCAACGCCTACCAGCGATTTCTCCCGTGGGTGAAGTCGAGCCGCGAGCTCTATCGCGACGAGGATACGGTCGAGGCCACGCTGGTCTTCTCCAAGGGGGGCTTTGAGAAGTCCTTCACCACCCGCAACCGGCGCCAGCCGGGCAAGATGATCGAGCTGCGCCTGGTCGAGGGCCCGTTCCGTCACCTTCAGGGCTACTGGCAGTTCCGCGATCTCGACGAGAACGCCTGTCGGGTGTCGCTGGAGCTGGAGTTCGAGTTCTCCTCACGGCTGCTCGGCATGGCCTTCGGGCGGGTGTTCACCCAGGTCGCCAACACGCTGGTGGAATCCTTCGTCCAGCGGGCCCGCGAGGTCTATGGCGACGCGTGAGGGGGCGGCCCCGGGGCGGCTGCGTGTGGAGGTCGCCTATGCCCGGCCCGACGTGCAGGTGCTGATTCCGGTGACGCTGCCGTCCCCGGCGACTGCCGGAGATGCGATCGAGGCCTCCGGGGTCCGTGCGCGTTTTCCCGAGATCGATCTTGCGCGCCAGACGGTGGGGGTGTTCGCCACACCGGTGGCACTGGATCACGCGCTGCACGACGGCGACCGTGTGGAGATCTACCGGGCGCTGCAGGTGGATCCGAAGGAGATGCGGCGCCGGCGGGCCGGCGCGCGGCGATGACCGGGCTCAGCTCCCGCTGTTGAGCGGATTACCGGGCTCGATGTAGGCCCCCTCGGCGTGGGTGAGTCCGTTGTCGTCGAAATACAACGTCAGCCGCTTCTCGCTCCGCTCGTCGAACCCGTCGCCCCGTGGGAGGTAGGAGTAGACGTAGTCCCAGCGGTCGGCGTGGAAGGGATCGTCGATGCTGGGGGTGCCCATGAGGAATCGGACCTGCTCGCGGCTCATCCCCGGGCGCAGCTGGGCGACGTCCTCCTTGGCGATCACCGTTCCCTGCTGGAGATCCGGCTGGTAGACGATCGGCAGATCGCTGACGCTGCAGCCGCCAAGCAGCAAGGCGCTAATGTATACTATTGGCAATACGCGCACGGTTGCCGTCCTCAATCTCAGGCAGTGACGAGCGCGCATCATAACTCAGCCACCGCTACATTGACACGAGCGCATCGGGAGGCGTTTTGGAGTCCAAAGACTTGCGCAAGGCCGGCCTCAAGGTAACCCTGCCGCGGGTGAAGATCCTCGAGATCCTCGAGGGCAACCGCGAGGAGCACCTCTCCGCCGAGGACGTCTACCGGCATCTGATGAACGCCGGGGCGGACATCGGACTGGCCACCGTCTATCGCGTACTCACGCAGTTCGAGGCCGCGGGCATCGTCAAACGGCACAACTTCGAGGGCAATCAGGCGGTCTTCGAGCTGGACGAGGGCAGCCACCACGACCACATGGTCTGCGTGGAGTGCGGTCAGATCCAGGAGTTCGTCGACGAGACCATCGAGGAGCGCCAGAAGGCGGTCGCCCGGGAGCATGACTTCGAGCTCACCGACCACTCGCTGATCCTCTACGGCCGCTGCGCGCAGTGCCGGGAGGCGGCGCAGGGGTAGAACCCCGCCCCGCGGTGGGGCGTTCGCACGGCCGCGGACGTTCCGCCGTGTTGCCCGGGGCGCCCCCGTGTGTCGGTGCACGTGGGGCTCAGGCGCTCGCGCGCTCGAGCATCTCGCGGGCGTGGTTGAGCGTGTTTTCGGTGATCTCCACCCCGCCCAGCATCCGCGCGATCTCGCGGGTGCGCTCCTCGGGCTCGAGAATAGTGATATGGGTGCGCGTGCGCCCGTCGTCCATGTCCTTTTGCACCTGCAGCTGGTGATGCGCCTGGGCCGCCACCTGGGGCAGGTGTGTTATGCACAGCACCTGCGCACCGGCGCCGAGCTCGCGGAGCTTGCGACCCACCACTTCCGCCACCGCGCCGCCGAGGCCGGTGTCCGCCTCGTCGAAGACCATCGTGGGGATGCGACTGACGTCCGCCGTCGCCACGGCCAGCGCCAGGCCGATACGTGAGAGCTCGCCGCCGGAGGCCACCCGCTGTAGGGGGCCGAAGGGCTGGTCCGGGTTGGTGCGCACGGTGAAGGCGATTTCGTCCAGGCCGTGGGCGGACGGCGTGGCGTCGGCGTCGTGGCCCACGTCCACCACCATCTCCGCGGCGGCCATGCCGAGCTCGCCGATCAAGCCGTTGATGCGCCCGGCCAGCGTCCCCGCGGCGTCCGCCCGGTGACCGGACAGCGCCGCGGCGGCCTCGCGGTAGGCGGTGTCGGCCTCGGCCAGCTCGCGGTCGAGCTCGGCGAGCCGGGTCTCGGCGTTCTCCAGCCCGGCGAGCTCCTCGCGCAGGGCCTCCAGCCGCTCCGGCAGTTCCTCGGCGCGCACGCGGTGCTTGCGGGCGAGGTCCGTGAGGGTGGAGAGCCGCTGCTCGACCCACTCCAGGCGCTCCGGATCCACCTCCAGGCCGTCGAGGAAGTGGCGCAGCTCCTGGCAGCCCTCCTCGAGCTGGACCTGGGCATTGGCGAGCAGCTCCCGGGCGCCCTCGAGGCCCGGGTCGTTCAGCGAGTCGAGCTCGCGGGTGACCCCGCCGAGCTGGCCCTGGATGGCGTTATCGTCGTCGTAGAGCGCGGCGAGGGCGGCCTGGCAGGTCTCGATCAGGGTGCCCGCCGAGGCGAGCCGGCGCTGCTCCGCGTCCAGGGCGGTGATGTCCTCGGCGGTGGTCACCACCGCCTCCAGCTCCTCGACCTGGAAGCGCAGCAGCTCCAGGCGGTCGCCATAGTCCTCGCCCCCGCCCTCGAGCCGGCGCTTCTCATCGCGCAGGGTGCGCCAGTGACGGTGGGCCTCGCGCACGGTCTCGAGGGCGTCGGCGTAGCCGCCGAAGTCGTCCAGGATCTGACGCTGGACCTCGCGGCGCATCAGCGACTGGTGGGCGTGCTGGCCATGGATGTCCACGAGGTGGCGGCCCAGGCGTTCGAGCTGCTGCAGGGGCACGGGCCGGCCGTTGAGCCAGGCCTGGGAGCGGCCGCTGCGGTGGAGTACGCGGCGCAGCAGGCACTCGTCGTCCTCGGCCATGTCCTGTTCGTCGAGCCACGCCTTCGCCGCCGGGTTGTCCGCAACGTCGAACTGCACATTGATCTCTGTGCGGTCCGCGCCCTCGGGGATGAGCCCGCTGCCGGCGCGGTCGCCGAGACACAGGCCCAGGGCATCGAGGAGGATGGACTTGCCGGCGCCGGTCTCGCCGGTGAGTGCGGTCATGCCGCCGTCGAGCTCGATGTCGGCGCGGTCGACGATGGTGAAGTTGCGGATGTGGATGTGGCGTAGCATTCGCCTCCCGTCCTGATCCCTGCGCGTGCGGTCGCGACGCAGCCCTCAGGGTACATCAAACCGGGTGGCCGTCACCCCAGCGCAGCTTCGCCCGGAGGATGTCGAAGTACTGGTAGCCCGGCGGGTGGAGCAGGTGCACCGGGGCGTCGTGGCGGCGTATGTGTACGCTCGCGCCGGGCACGGGCTCGAGGTTTTTCTGGCTGTCGCAGCTCAGCCGGATCTGCGCCATCTGGGTGCCGGGCATGCGGATCTCGATGTGCGAGCCGGCACCGATGACCAGCGGGCGGTTCGACAGCGTATGTGGACATATGGGTACCAGCGCCATTGCGTCCACGTCCGGGTGGAGGATGGGGCCGCCGCCGGACATGGCGTAGGCGGTGGAACCCGTGGGGGTGGAGATGATCAGCCCGTCGGAGCGGTACTGGTTGCACAGCTGCCCGTCGATCCAGGTCTCGAACTCGATCATCCGCGCCGTGTGCCACTTGTGCAGGACAACGTCGTTGAGCGCGATCCCGGCATCGAGCACGCGGCCCTCGCCGTCGCGGAGCTCCGCGGAGAGCATCATGCGGTCGTCGGCGGTGTATTGCCCCTCCAGGACTTTGTCGATCTCTGCGAAGTCGCCGGGGGAGACGTCCACCAGGAAGCCAAGGCGCCCGCGGTTGACACCGAGGATCGGCACCTCGGAGCCGGCGACCTCGTGTGCCGCGGTCAGCAGGGTGCCGTCGCCGCCGATGGCGACGAGCAGGTCCACGCGCTCGGCGATGGGCGTCGTTCCCGTGCGCTCGCAGTCGGCGGCGACGTGGGCGGGAACGGTCCGGCCGTCGATGATGACGGTGCAGCCGCGGCCGTGGAGGTGGTCGGCGATGCGCTGGATCGTGTCGCTGACCCCGGCGTCGTCGGGCTTGCCGGTGAGTCCGATAGTGCTGAATACCTGCATGGGAGGCCTGTCGCGTGGATTGGCGCGACCGTAGCATGATCGCGGGGGCGGGCCAATGTGCGGCGATGGGCGCGTTGACAGCTCGTGCGGGCGTTGATAGCTTCGCTTAGCACTCTCGGCCCGGGAGTGCCAACTCGTGACCTCACTCGATTTGCCCCTTGCAGGGTCGAACGGAAGCGCATGGTCGGTCGGACGGGAGAAACGCAGCTCAACCCCCGCGCCCAGCGCCTGCTCAAGGCGCTCGTGGAGCTCTATATCCGCAGCGGTCAGCCGGTGGGGTCGCGCACGCTTACGCGCCAGTCGGGTCTGGATGTCAGCCCGGCGACGGTGCGCAACATCATGGCTGATCTGGAGGAGGCCGGGTTCATCTGCTCGCCGCACACCTCCGCCGGCCGGGTGCCCACCGATCTCGGCTACCGCTTCTTCGTGGACTCGCTGCTCACGGTCCAGCCCATGGACGCCTCCGATATGCGTCAGCTCAGCGTCCAGCTCGAGCGCGACGGCGGGACCTCGGAGCTCGTCGACAAGGCCTCGACGCTGCTCTCCGGGCTGACCCGGCTCGCCGGTGTGGTGACGCTGCCGCGGCGCAACGGCGGCACGCTCCGGCACGTGGAGTTCCTGCCGCTCTCGGAGCGCCGGGTGCTCGCCATACTCGTGCTCAACGACCACGACGTGCAGAACCGCGTCATCCACACCGAGCGTGAGTACTCCGCCGCCGAGCTCCAGCGCCTGAGCAACTACCTCAGCGCCGAGTACGCCGGGCGCGAGATCGGCTCGGTCCGCGAGCTGCTGCTGGAGCAGATGAAGGCGGACCGCGAGCAGATGAACTCGCTGATGACCTCCGTCATCGATGTGGCTCAGCGGCTGTTCGCCGACGAACAGGCCGACGACGAGGATTACGTGATCGCCGGCGAGACCAACCTGATGACCTTCGCCGAGCTTTCGGACGTGGACAAGCTCAAGGAGCTCTTCGATGCGTTCGAGCGCAAACGCGATATCCTGCACCTGCTCGACCGCTGTCTCTGTGCGGACGGCGTGCAGATCTTCATCGGCGAGGAGTCGGGCTACGAGATCTTCGACGGCGTCAGCCTCGTGACCTCCAGCTATCGCGCCGAGGGCGAGGTCCTGGGCGTGCTCGGCGTGATCGGGCCGACGCGGATGGACTATGACCGGGTGATCCCGATCGTCGACGTGACCGCGCGTCTGCTCGGCCACGCCTTGAATCCCAATTCCTGAACCCCAGCATAGGTCCCGGAGTGGGCCGTGAACGCATGGCCCGTCGGAATCGGGATACCTATCGTGACAGCACAGTCGTCCTGAACGGAGACACCATATGACAGAGGAAGAGCGCAACGAGTCCCAGGCGTCCACGTCCGCCGAGGCCGTGAGCGAGACGGAGACGGGCGCCGGGGCCCGGCCCGAGAGCGAAGGCGGGGGCGCCCCGACGGACGAGGTCGAGGCCCTGCGGACCCAGCTCGAGGAGGCGCAGGCGAAGGCCGAGGAAAACTGGAACCAGCTCCTGCGCGTGCGTGCCGAGATGGAGAACATCCGCCGGCGTTCCGAGCGGGACGTCGAGCAGGCTCGGCGCTACGGCGTGGAGAAGTTCGCCGGCGAGCTGCTCGCGGTGCGCGACAGCCTCGAGATGGGCGTCAACGCGGCCCAGGAAGAGGGCGCGGACGTGGAGAAGCTGCGCGAGGGCTCCGAGCTGACCCTGCGCATGCTCCAGCAGGCGATGGAGAAGTTCGACATCCAGGCGCTGGAGCCGACTGGCGAGAAGTTCGATCCCTCGCGTCACGAGGCCATGGCGGCGCAGGAATCCGGCGAGCACGAGCCGAACACGGTGCTGCAGGTGGTGCAGAAGGGCTATCTGCTCGGCGATCGTCTGCTCCGGCCGGCGATGGTGATCGTCTCCCGGGCGGCCTCGGGCGGCGGCCAGGGCGATCAGGTCGACGAGCAGGCTTGAAACACGACGGTACGACCTCACTTCAGGGCGTAGACCGAAAACAGACCGCTCCCGGGTGCCGGGGGTGACAGGAATCCGGAAGGAGTTGTTGCATTATGGGTAAGATCATCGGCATCGATCTGGGGACCACGAACTCGTGCGTCGCCGTCATGGAGGGCGGCCAGACCCGGGTCATCGAGAACGCAGAGGGCGAGCGCACCACGCCGTCCACCGTTGCGTTCACCGAGGACGGCGAGGTCCTCGTCGGCGCCGCCGCCAAGCGGCAGGCGGTCACCAACCCCGAGAACACCGTGTATGCGGCCAAGCGCCTGATCGGACGGCGCTTCGAGGAGGACGTCGTCCAGCGTGACGTCCGCGAGATGCCGTACAAGATCGTCAAGTCGGACAACGGTGACGCCTGGGTCGAGGTCCGTGACAAGAAGATGGCGCCGCCGGAGATCTCCGCGCGCGTGCTCCAGAAGATGAAGAAGACCGCCGAGGACTACCTGGGCGAAGAGGTCACCGAGGCGGTGATCACCGTGCCGGCGTACTTCAACGACTCCCAGCGTCAGGCCACCAAGGATGCGGGCAAGATCGCCGGTCTCGAGGTCAAGCGCATCATCAACGAGCCCACCGCGGCGGCGCTCGCCTACGGCATGGACAAGAAGGGTGGTGACCGCAAGATCGCCGTCTACGACCTCGGTGGCGGTACCTTCGACATCTCCATCATCGAGATCGCCGAGGTCGAGGGCGAGCACCAGTTCGAGGTGCTTTCCACCAACGGCGACACGTTCCTCGGCGGCGAGGACTTCGACCGCGCGATCATCGATTACCTGATCGCCGAGTTCAAGAAGGACCAGGGCATCGACCTGGGCGGCGACCGGCTGGCGATGCAGCGCCTCAAGGAAGCCTCGGAGAAGGCGAAGATCGAGCTGTCCGCGAGCCAGCAGACGGAGATCAATCTCCCCTACATCACCGCGGACCAGACCGGGCCGAAGCACCTCAACCTGAAGCTGACCCGGGCGAAGCTCGAGTCGCTGGTCGAGGACATCGTCGAGCGTACCCTCGAGCCCTGCAAGACCGCGCTCAAGGACGCGGGCCAGTCCGCCTCCGACATCGACGACGTGATCCTCGTCGGCGGCCAGACGCGCATGCCCAAGGTCCAGGAGGCCGTGAAGGGCTTCTTCGGCAAGGATGCGCGCAAGGACGTCAACCCGGACGAGGCCGTCGCCATCGGTGCGGCGATCCAGGGCGGCGTGCTCGGCGGCGACGTCAAGGACGTGCTGCTGCTCGACGTCACCCCGCTGTCGCTCGGCATCGAGACCCTCGGCGGC
Source organism: Arhodomonas sp. KWT (assembly GCF_010993615.1). NCBI lineage: Bacteria > Pseudomonadati > Pseudomonadota > Gammaproteobacteria > Chromatiales > Ectothiorhodospiraceae > Arhodomonas > Arhodomonas sp. KWT. Next base: position 10,005 of record NZ_WNXE01000079.1, read on the forward strand.
GTGATGACCAAGCTCATCGAGAAGAACACCACCATCCCGACCAAGGCGAATCAGGTGTTCTCCACCGCCGAGGACAACCAGAACGCCGTGACGGTCCACGTCCTCCAGGGCGAGCGCGAGATGGCGAAGGACAACAAGTCCCTCGGCAAGTTCGACCTTCAGGACATCCCGCCGGCGCCCCGGGGTGTGCCGCAGATCGAGGTCACCTTCGACATCGACGCCAACGGCATCCTCAACGTCTCGGCCAAGGACAAGGGCACCGGCAAGGAGCAGTCCATCGTCATCAAGGCCTCCAGCGGCCTGAACGAGGACGAGATCGATCGCATGGTGCAGGACGCCGAGCAGCACGCCGAGGAGGACAAGAAGGCGCGCGAGCTCGTCGAGGCCCGCAATCAGGCCGACAATCTCATCCACGCGGCCCGCAAGTCCGTGAAGGACCTGGGCGAGAAGGTGACCGAGGATGAGAAGAACGAGGTCGAGAACGCGATCTCCGAGCTCGAGGAGGCCATGAAGGGCAGCGACAAGGAGGCGATCGAGTCCAAGACCCAGGCCCTGTCCGAGGTCTCCGGCAAGCTCGCCGAGCGGCTCTACCAGAACGAGGGCGAGCAGGGCGGCGAGACCGCCGGCGGCGAGCAGGCCTCTTCCGGCGGCCAGGGCACCTCGTCCAGTCAGGACGACGTGGTCGACGCCGAGTTCGAGGAGGTCAAGGACGACGAGCGCAAGTGATCCGGCACGGGGGCGCGTGGCGCGCCCCCGGCGGTTCTCACGGGCGCAGGGTGTGGCCGGCATCCTGCGCCTTTTCGTTCGCGGCGTGGGGTGAGCGGACCCTAACCGGTATACTCCCCGCCGGAGAGTGACCAGACACGAAACGGCCGAGTACAACGCAACCATGTCGAAACGCGACTACTACGAGGTCCTGGGCGTCTCGCGCAACGCCTCGGACGGCGACATCAAGAAGGCGTACCGCCGCATGGCGATGAAGTATCACCCGGACCGCAATCCGGGTGACGAGGATGCGGAGGCGCGTTTCAAGGACGTCAAGGAGGCCTACGAGGTCCTTGGCGATTCGCAGAAGCGTGCGGCCTACGACCAGTTCGGCCACGCCGGCGTCGACCCGAATGCGGGTATGGGCGGCGGCGGCTTCGGCGGCGGGGGCGCCAGCTTCTCGGATATCTTCTCCGACGTCTTTGGCGATATCTTCGGCGGCGGCGGGGGTGGCGGCAGCCGCATGTTCCGCGGCGCCGACCTGCGCTACACCCTGGAGCTGGACCTCGAGGACGCGGTCTTCGGCACCGAGACGGAGATCGAGGTGCCGACCCTCACCGAGTGCGAGGCGTGCAGCGGCAGTGGCTCCGCGCCGGGCACCCAGCCCGAGACCTGTCCGACCTGTAACGGTCACGGCGACGTGCGCGTGCAGCAGGGTTTCTTCTCCATCCAGCAGACCTGCCCGCGCTGCCGCGGTGCCGGCAAGGTGATCACCGATCCCTGCAAGAGCTGCGGCGGCAAGGGGCGCGTGCAGGAGTCCAAGACCCTGTCCGTGCGCATCCCCGCCGGTGTCGACAGCGGCGACCGCATCCGCCTCAACGGCGAGGGCGAGCCCGGCGAGAACGGCGGTCCGCCCGGCGATCTCTACGTCCAGGTGGCGGTCAAGCCGCATCCGATCTTCAAGCGCGACGGTGCGGACCTGCGCTGCGACATCCCCGTGGCCATGCCCACGGCGGCGCTGGGCGGTGAGCTGGAGGTACCTACCCTGGACGGCCGGGTGAACCTGCGCGTGCCCGCCGGCACCCAGTCGGGCAAGACCTTCCGGATCCGCGGCAAGGGCGTGAAGCCCGTGCGCGGCGGTCCCGCGGGGGACCTGCTCTGCCGGGTGAACGTGGAGACGCCGGTCAACCTCACCGCCCGCCAGCGCGAGCTGCTCGAGGAGCTCGCCGAGACCCTGGAACATGGTGGTGAGAAGCACAATCCCCGCGGCAGCTCCTGGCTGGACTCGGTGAAGTCCTTCTTCGAGAACATGCGCTTCTAGCGCCGGACCGGAGGGAACGTCATGACACGGATCGGCATCGTCGGCGCCGCCGGGCGCATGGGGCGGAACCTGATTCAGGCCACGATCGACCGCGAGGACCTGACCCTGGCGGCGGCGGTGGACCGGCCGGGCAGCAGCCTGATCGGTACCGACGCCGGCGAGCTCATCGGCGCCGGCCGCCTCGGCGTGACCCTCGGCGACGACCTCGCCGTGGTGGCGGACCGCTTCGACGTGCTCATCGACTTCACCCTGCCCGAGGCCACTGACGCCAACCTCGCGATCTGCCGCGACGCCGGCCGGGCGATGGTGATCGGCACCACCGGGCATTCGGAGGCGCAGCGCGGGCGCATCCGCGAGACCGCGGCGGAGATCCCGGTGATGTACGCGGCAAACTACAGCGCCGGCGTGACCCTGTGTCTGCGCCTCGTCGACATGGCGGCGCGGGCGCTCGGCGACGACTTCGACACCGAGGTCATTGAGGCCCATCACCGCCACAAGGTGGATGCCCCCTCGGGCACGGCGCTGCGTCTGGGCGAGGTGCTTGCCAATGCGCTGGACCGGGACCTCGACGAGTGCGCCGTCTACGG
>NZ_WNXE01000007.1:0-33703 GCF_010993615.1 Arhodomonas sp. KWT
CCCTCCGTGGTCGGGTAGACGGGGGTGAGACCGTCATCCACCGGCGCCGGGGCGTCGCCGGTGATCACCTCCCATTCCGGATGGACCATCTGCAGCATGCCCGCCCCGGGACGGCCCTCGCCGAAGGCGCGCACGCGGGTGCCCGGCTGAAGCCGGCGCTGCTGCGCGGCATGGAAGTGGAAGAAGACCAGCTCGGCGGCACCGGTGCCGTCCTCCACCCGGCAGACCAGGCGCCGGCGACGGCCGGGCACCACGGCGGCATGGGCTACCCGGGCCTCGATCAGGCCGGTACGCCCCGGACGCAGCTCGCCCAGGGGCACCACCCGGGTGCGGTCCTCGTAGCGCAGCGGGAGATGGAAGAGCAGGTCACCAACGCGGTGCAGCCCCAGCCGGGCGAGGCGCTCGGCCAGCCGGGGCCCCACCCGCGGCAGGTCGGTGACCGGCCGCTCCAGCGGGCCTGTCACGGCCATGCGCGTTCAGCCGGCGAGGCTCAGGATCCCCTCCATCTCCACCTGCGCGCCCTTGGGCAGCGCGGCGACGCCGATCGCCGCCCGTGCCGGATACGGCTCGGCGAAGTAGGCCATCATCTGATCGTTCACGGTGGCGAAGTTGGCGAGGTCGGTGAGGTAGATATTGAGCTTGGCGATATCCGCGAGGTCACCGCCGGCGGCGCGGCAGACCGCGCGCAGGTTCTCGAACACCTGCCGGGCCTGGGTCTCGAAGCCGCCCTCGACCAGGGTCATGGACTCGGGATCGAGGGGGATCTGGCCGGAGAGGTAGACGGTGTCGCCGATACGCACGGCCTGGGAATACGGGCCGATGGCGGCCGGGGCGTCGTCGGTATGGATGATCTCGCGGGACATCGGGTCACTCCGTTGGTTCGGGATAGTGGGCACGGCAACGCGCCACGGGCAAGCAAGCATAGCCAGCGTGGGGCCGCCGGCTCAAACACCGCGGCTCACCCGCGGCGGCGGCTGATGCGCAGCACCGAGTTGAGCCCGCGCAGCCGGCGCATGATCCGGGCGAGGTGGACACGATCACGCACGGAGATGGTCACGCGGATGGTGGCGATCATCCCCTCCTTCTCCTCCTGGTCCACGGCCTCGATGTTGGAGTCCAGCTCGGAGACGGTGGCGGCGACACTCGCCAGCACGCCGCGCTTGTTGACCACGTCCACCGCGAGGGTGACCGGGAACTCGCCCCCCACCGACTCGTCCCACTGCACATCCAGCCACTTCTCCGGGTGGTTACGGTAGTCGCGGATGTTGTTGCAGTCGCGGTGATGGATCACCACGCCGCGGCCGGCGCTGACGAAGCCGACGATGGGATCGCCGGGGATCGGCCGGCAGCAGCGCGCGAAGGTAACCACGGCACCCTCGGTGCCACGCACCGTGAACGAGCCGCTGCCCGGGCGCTGGCGCTCGCCGGCGTCCTCGGTGTTCAGGCCGGAGAGACGCTGGGCCACCAGCCAGGGCATGCGCTGGCCGAGGCCCACGTCGCGCAGCACGGTCTCCAGGTCGGGCGCGCCGAGCGAGGCCAGTGCGGCATTGACCCGCTCCTCGCCCAGGTCCTCCAGCTCGATCTCGAAGGCCTGCAGGGCCTGGCTCACCAGGCGCCGCCCGAGGCTGACGGCCTCGGCGCCGCGCAGGCGCTTGAGGCTGTGACGGATGGCGGTACGCGCCTTGGCCGTGACCACGAAGTCCAGCCACGCGGGGTTCGGCCGTGCCACCGGGGCGGTGATCACCTCCACGGTCTGACCGGTCTCCAGCGGCGTGCGCAGCGGTGTCAGGCGGTGGTCCACCATGGCCGCGATGCAGGCGTCGCCGATGTCGGAGTGCACGCCGTAGGCGAAGTCCACCACGGTCGCCCCGCGGGGCAGCTCCATGATGTCTCCGGAGGGCGTGAACACGTAGATCTCGTCCGGCAGCAGGTCGATCTTGACGTTCTCGATGAACTCCAGCGAGTTGCCCGCCGCGCGCTGCATCTCCAGCAGCCCCCGTACCCACTCGCGGGCCCGGGCGTGCGCCACGTGGCTCGCCTGCTCCGCCTCCTTGTAGAGCCAGTGCGCGGCGATGCCGGCCTCGGCTACCTTGTCCATCTCCTCGGTGCGGATCTGCACCTCGATGCGCATGCGCCGGGGGCCGAGCAGCGTCGTGTGCAGGGACTGGTAGCCATTCGCCTTGGGGATGGCGATGTAGTCCTTGATGCGCCCGGGCAAGGGCTTGTAGAGCTGGTGGAGCACGCCGAGCACGCGGTAGCAGGTGTCCACGTCGCCGACGATCAGGCGGAAGCCGTAGACGTCGAAGACGTCGTGGAAGCTCGCGTGCTTGTGGCGCATCTTCTGGTAGATGCTCCACAGGTGCTTCTCGCGGCCCTCGACCCGGCCCTCGATGCCCGCCTCGGCGAGGCGCTCCTCCAGGGTCTCCCGGACCTTGGAGATGACCTCGCGGCGGTTGCCCCGCTGGCGCCGGACCTTCTCCTTGAGCACCCGGTAGCGCATGGGATAGAGCGCGGCGAAGCCGAGCTCGTCGAGCTCGACGCGCAGGGTGTTGATACCCAGGCGCTGGGCGATCGGGGCATAGATCTCGAGGGTCTCGCGGGCGATACGCCAGCGCTTGTGCGGCGGCATCACCCAGATCGTGCGCATGTTGTGGAGCCGGTCGGCGAGCTTGATGAGGATGACCCGGATGTCCTGGGACATCGCGAGCACCATCTTGCGGAAGTTCTCCGCCTGGGCCTCGGCCTTGCTCTTGAAGTTGATCTGGGTGAGCTTCGAGACGCCGTCCACCAGCTCGGCGACCTCCTCGCCGAAGCGCTCGGCGAGCTCCGCCTTGGCGGTGGGCGTGTCCTCGATCACGTCGTGGAGGATCGCCGCCACCAGGCTCTCGGTGTCGAGCCGCATCCCCGCGAGGATCTTGGCGACATCCAGCGGATGGGTGATGTAGGGCTCGCCGGAGAGCCGGCGCTGGCCGCGATGGGCCTCCGCGCCGAAGCGGTACGCCTCGTAGACGAGGTTGATCTGCGCCGGCGAGAGGTAGGACTCCAGCGTCGCGCACAGATCGGCAGCACGCGCGGCGGGATCAACGGCCGCGACGCTCCGCTCGACCACCGCCTCGCCGCTGCTCATGGACGCACTCCCCGGTTACTCGCCGGGCGGCTGCTGCTCGATCTCGCCGGCACGCTGCTCGATCTCGGCCTCGGCGGACTCCACGGCGGCCTCGGCCTCCTGGGCGTCCAGCATCTGCGCATTCACGCGTGCCTCGGCAATCTCACGCAGGGCGACAACGCTGGGCTTGTCGTTCTCCCAGTCGACGAACGGCTGGCGGCCCCGCTCGAGCTGACGCGCCCGGCGGGTGGCGAGCAGGACGAGATCGAAACGGTTCTCGACGTGCTCGAGGCAGTCTTCAACGGTCACACGCGCCATTCAGCGCACCTCCAACGTTAACCGGTCAATCAATATATTACGAAACGATTCTAGCCCCCGGACGGGGCCGGCAGAAAGCCCTTTCATCCCCCGTCGGGCAGCAGCGTCGCGATCGCCTCCGCATGCCGGACGCGCTGACGCGACAGCCGCAGGCGCGCAGCGCGCACGATCGCGGCAAGGTCCGCGAGGGCGTGATCGAAGACCTCGTTGATCACGAGGTAGTCGAACTCGTGGTAGTGGGCCATCTCGGCCTCCGCGGCCCGCATGCGCGAGGCGATGACCTCGTCACTGTCCTGGCCGCGGCCACGCAGGCGCCGCTCGAGCTCCCGGCGCGAGGGCGGCAGCACGAAGATGGAGACCGTCCCCGGCATCAGCGTGCGGACCTGGCGGGCCCCCTGCCAGTCGATCTCCAGGATGACGTCGCGCCCCGCGGCGAGCTCCCGCTCCACCGCGGTACGGGTGGTCCCGTAGCGGTTGCCGAACACCTCCGCATGCTCCAGGAACTCCCCGTCCGCGACCAGCGCCGCGAAGTCCTCCTCGCCGACGAAGTGGTAATCCTCGCCGTCGGTCTCGCCCTCGCGGCGCGGCCGGGTCGTGTGGGAGACGGACACGGCGATCGCCGGGTCGTCGTCACGCAACGCCCGGACCAGGCTCGTCTTGCCGCCACCCGAGGGCGCGGCGATGATGAACAGCGTTCCGCTCATGCTACTCGATGTTCTGCACCTGCTCGCGCATCTGCTCGATGAGCACCTTCATGTCCACCGCCGCGCGCGTGGTCTCGGCATCGCCGGACTTCGACGACAGGGTGTTGGCCTCGCGGTTGAGCTCCTGCATCAGGAAGTCCAGACGCCGCCCCACCGGGTCGTCACGCTCAAGCACCGAGCGAACCTCGCTGACGTGGGCATCCAGGCGCTCGAGCTCCTCGTCGACATCCATGCGCTGGGCGATGTAGACGAGCTCCTGCTCCAGCCGGCCCGGGTCGGCGTTTCCGGCGATGTCGTCCAGCCGCCGCTGCAGGCGCTCGCGCACCTCCTGGTTGACCGCCTCGCGGCGGCCGCGCACGACGCGCGCCAGCTCGGCGACGCCGGCGGCACGCTCGGCGATCACCGCGGAGAGCCGTTCACCCTCACCCTCGCGCACCCGCACGAGCTCGTCCAGCGCGTCATCGAGGAGCGCCAGCGCCGCGGCCGCCACGGGCTCCAGGTCCCGCTCGGTCTCGGCGACCACGCCCGGCATGCCGAGCACCTCCAGCGGCGAGACCGGCGCCGGCTCCGAGAGCCGCTCGGCGATACGCTCGCAGGCCACGACCACCTGCTCGGTGTAGCCCCAGTCGATCGCGAGCTCGCCACCGCCGCCCTTGGGCGGACGGTAGCGCAGGGTCGCCTCCACCTTGCCGCGCGACAGCCGCGCGGCGACGCGCTCGCGCAGCGCGCCCTCGAGGAAACGCAGGTCCTCCGGCAGGCGTGGCGAGATATCGAGATACCGGTGATTGACGGTACGCAGCTCCCAGGTGAGGCTGCCCCATTCACCCTCCGCATCCCGTCGCGCGAAGGCGGTCATGCTCCGTATCATCGCCCGCTGCCCCACTGACCGTTAAACGATCAATGGTACCCCTTACGCCCCCGGGAAAAAACCGCTGCGGGAGCCGGGTGTGTTAGGCTCTGCCACCCTTCAAATCAACCCGACCCAAGGGGATGACCATGCAGCGACCGAGTCGCCGCCAGCCCGACGAAGGGCGCACGGTGCGCTTCACCCGCAACTTCACCCGCCATGCCGAGGGCTCCGTGCTGGTGGAGTTCGGCGACACCCGCGTGCTCTGCACCGCCTCGGTCGAGGAGCGCATCCCGCCGTGGCTGCGCGGCAGCGGCAAGGGCTGGGTCACCGCCGAGTACGGCATGCTGCCCCGCGCCACCGGCACCCGCAACGACCGCGAGGCCGCCCGCGGGCGCCAGCAGGGCCGCACCATCGAGATCCAGCGGCTGATCGGCCGTGCCCTGCGCGCCAGCGTCGACCTGGAGGCCCTGGGCGAGCGCCGGGTGGTGATCGACTGCGACGTCATCCAGGCCGACGGCGGCACCCGCACCGCGGCCATCACCGGCGGCTACGTCGCCCTGGCGGACGCCATGCGCGGGCTCGCCCGCAGCGGCCGCGTGCGGCGCAACCCGCTCGTCGGCCAGGTGGCGGCGGTATCGGTGGGCATCTACCGTGGCGAGCCGGTGCTGGACCTGGACTACGCCGAGGACTCCGACGCCGAGACGGACATGAACGTGGTCATGAACGAGGCCGGCGGGCTGATCGAGATCCAGGGCACCGCTGAGGGCCACGCCTTCCGTCGCGACGAGCTCGATGCCATGCTCGCCCTGGCGGAGAAGGGCATTGCGGCGCTCATCGACGGCCAGCGCGAGGCCCTCGCCGAGTAACGGGACCCACGGGAGCCGCACGGACCATGAGCGACGACACCCTGCTGGTGCTGGCCAGCAACAACCCGGGCAAGGCCCGCGAGATCGAAGCGCTGCTCGCCCCGGTGGGCGTGCGTCTGGTGCCGCAGTCGTTCTACTACGTCCCCGAGGCCGAGGAGACCGGGCTCACCTTCGTCGAGAACGCGATCATCAAGGCGCGCAATGCCTGCGCCCACACCGGGCGGCCGGCGATCGCCGACGACTCCGGCCTCGAGGTGGACGGGCTCGACGGCGCCCCCGGCGTGCGCTCGGCCCGCTTCGCCGGCGAGGACGCCGACGACGCGGCCAACAACCAGCGCCTGCTCGACGAGCTCTGCGACCTCCCGGAGGCCGCGCGCCGCGCGCGCTTCCGCTGCGTGGTCGTGTGCATGCGCCACGCCGGGGACCCGACCCCGCTGATCTGCGAGGGCAGCTGGGAGGGCCGGATCCTGGAGACCCCGCGGGGCGAGGCCGGCTTCGGCTACGACCCGCTGTTCTTCGTCCCGGAACTCGGCGCCACCGCCGCCGAGCTCGAGGCATCGGCAAAGAACCGCCACAGCCATCGCGCCCGCGCCCTGGCGGCGCTGCGCGAACGCCTGGGCGCGTACCTCGGGCAATGACGCCACCACCCCTCGGGCTCTACGTCCACCTACCCTGGTGCGTGCGCAAGTGCCCGTACTGCGACTTCAACTCCCACCCCCTGCACGGCACGCTGCCGGTGGACGACTACCTGGCGGCGCTGCTGCGGGACGCCGACGAGGAGGCGGTCGCCGCCGGCGGCCGGCGCGTGGAGACCGTGTTCATCGGCGGCGGCACGCCAAGCCTGTTCCCGCCGGAGGCCATCGGCCGGCTGCTCGCCGGCCTCGGCGAGCGCCTGGCGCTGAGCCCGACGGCGGAGATCACCCTGGAGGCGAACCCCGGTACCGCCGAGACCGGCCGCTTCGCCGCCTACCGGGAGGCCGGCGTGACCCGTGTCTCCCTCGGCGTACAGAGCCTCGACGCCGCCCAGCTGCACACGCTCGGGCGCATCCACGGGCCGGACGAGGCGCGCGCCGCCGCCCGCGAGCTTGCCGCCGCGGGGCTCGCCAGCCACAACCTCGACCTCATGTACGCCCTGCCGGGGCAGACGCCGGAGACGGCCGAGGCGGACGCCCGGGCACTGATCGCGCTGGACGCCCCGCACCTGTCCTGCTATCAGCTCACCCTGGAGCCCGGCACCGCGTTCGCCGCGCGCCCGCCGGCGTTGCCGGACGAGGACGCGGCCTTCGACATCCAGGAGCGCGTCCACGCGCGCCTGCGCGAGGCGGGCTACCGGCGCTACGAGGTGTCCGCGTGGTCCCGGCCGGGGCACGAGTGCCGGCACAACCTCAACTACTGGCGCTTCGGTGACTACCTCGCCATCGGCGCCGGCGCCCACGGCAAGCTCACCCTAGCCGACGGCACGATCCGGCGCTACCAGCGCCATCACATGCCGCGCCAGTACATGAGCGCGCCCACGCGGGGCCCGGCCACCTGGCGCGACCTCAACGACGACGAGCGGGTGCTGGAGCTGATGATGAACGCCATGCGCCTGCCGGACGGGATCGCTGCCGGCAGCGCCTGCGAGCGCGCGGGAATGCCGCTGTCGGCGTTCGAGTCCGGACGCGGACGCGCCGTCGCCCTCGGGCTGATGGCGGACGACCCCGATACGCTCCGCCCCACGGAGCGCGGACAGCTGTTCCTCAACGACCTGCTCGCCTGCTTCCTGCCGGAGCCCTCATGACCGCGATGACCGAGGAGATCACCATCGAGTGCCCCTACTGCGGCGAGCCCGTGACCACCCTGGTGGACTGGTCGGCGGGCGCCCAGACCTACATCGAGGACTGCCAGGTGTGCTGCCGCCCCATCGAGTTCCGGCTCGCGCTCACCCCGGACGGCCAGCCCGAACGCGTGGACGTCGCCCGCGACGACGACTGAGCCGGCGGCCGTCAGAATGGCCAGGGCGAGCGTGTCAGCGCCGTGTGCACGATGTAGGCGAAGACCACCAGCGCACCCGCAAACGCCGTCAGCCGGACGCCGAAGGTCCGCCCGCGCTTGAGTGCGATCGTCCCGAGGGCGATGTAGGCCAACAGCCCCACGATCTTCGCCGTGATCCACGCATGGGGCACCATCGGGTAGCTGTACACGGAGATCGCCAGCCACAGCGCGCTGATCAGCAGCACCGTATCGTTGACGTGGGGCAGGATGCGCACCCAGCGGCGCTGCAGCATCGTTGAACCCGCGATCATCCAGCCCCCGCGCAGCAGGAACAGCGCGAGCGTGATCGCTACGGTGGTGAGATGGATGTGCTTGACCGCCATGTACATCGTCGGCAACTCCCGTGCGTGAGGCCCCGCGTAAAGGCCGGCCAGTATGCCAATCCTGCGGCGCCGCGCCCAGCCACCGCTGGGGCGGGCCGTCCCGGCCGTCCGTCACCCCCGCCCGGGCCGCCGCCCTTGCCCTGTCGCCCCGCTGCTATCTTTTGGGATACGTCTTCCCGGCGGCCCGGTCATGCGTCAGCCGATGGGGCGGGACGCGAGTCGCGCGGCGCAGCCGGGCGACATGCGCGGTGAGTAACGCCGCAGCATCGGCGCCCACATCGGCCCGAAGGGAGCGCTGAGAGGATCATAAGGGGAGGGCTCCGGAATGGGCGGCGAGCGCTTCGATTTCGACGAATGGGCCGAGCTGGCCCGCAGCCGGCCGGAGGCCTTCGAGCACCGCCGGCGGGCGGCCCTGGAGGCGGCCATAATGGCACTACCGGGCCGGCGCACCGTGCGGCTGCGGCGCCTCCAGTGGCGCATCGACCGCGAGCGCGAGCGCGCAGCCAACCCCGTGGACGCCTGCGTGCGTCTGCACCGGATGATGTGGCGCAGCTTTGCCGGCCCCGGCGGACTCACGGAACGGCTCAACGCCCTGGCAGGCGAACCGGCGCCCCCACGGCCGCCGGGCCGGATACTCCCCTTCCCCTCCCGCCGGCGCTGACCGCCGCACGGTGGTTGTCCCCGAGTGACGGATGGACTACCATCGCGCGTTTCCATCGGCTCGCAACCCCCGGGTCGCAGTCCGGGGCCACGCGCAAGATCAAGGTGACGGCATGAAGAAGGACATCCATCCCGAGTACCGCGAAGTGGTCTTCCAGGACCCGTCCGCGGATTTCGCGTTCAAGACCCGCTCCACGGTCCGGACCGAGGAGACGATCACCTGGGAGGACGGCCAGGAGTATCCGCTGGTCCGCGTCGAGGTCTCCAGCAAGAGCCATCCGTTCTTCACCGGCAAGCAGCGCGTGCTCTCCAGCGGCGGCCGGGTGGACCAGTTCCGCAAGCGCTACGGAAACATGGCCAAGGGCAAGTAAGCCGGCCCTCCGGATCCCGGAGAGAAAGGGGTGCCACCAGGGTGGCGCCCCTTTTTTTCGTACCCGCCCCGCGATCATCACCTAATCTGGCGGTTAAGCTTCCCGCTTATTGGGATTATTGATAGTATCTCCGCGGCCCTGTCCTGACGGCCCGCCGCTGCCCTCATCCCTCAGCCCCACGGGAGCCGGCCGGCGCCGGTCGTTGAGCCTCGTCGACGCGCCCCCGGGCGAAGTCGTCACCACATGCGGGACACCGGCGTCCAGCGCCGGCGCGGGCGACGCCGCGTTTCACGCGGAGCGAGCCGCAGCACCGGGCGCCGTACCAATCAGGAGTGCTATCCATGTCCGAGAAGACCGTCACGCTGACCGACAACAGCACGGGAGAGAAGGTGGATTTCCCCGTGCGTGAGGGGACCCATGGTCCGGACGTGATCGACATCAAGGCGCTGTATCAGCAGACCAGCCGGTTCACCTACGACCCCGGCTTCACCTCCACGGCCAGCTGCCGCAGCGACATCACCTTCATCGACGGCGACAAGGGGACACTGCTCTACCGCGGCTACCCGATCGACCAGCTCGCCGAGCAGAGCTCGTTCCTAGAGGTCTCCTACCTGCTGCTCAACGGGGAGCTGCCGCGCCAGGGCGAGCTCGAGGGATTCTCCGAGTCCATCACCCGGCACACGATGGTCAACGAGAGCCTGAAGAACTTCTTCAACGGCTTTCACTACAACGCCCACCCGATGGCGATGCTCACCGGCGTGGTCGGCTCCCTGTCGGCGTTCTACCACGACACCATCGACATCAATGACCCGGAGAACCGCACCCTGTGCGCCCACCGGATCATCGCCAAGATGCCGACCATCGCCGCGGCGGCGTTCAAGCACATGATGGGCGAGCCCTTCGTCTATCCGCAGAACCACCTCTCCTATACGGGCAACCTGCTGAACATGCTCTTTGCCCGGCCCACCGAGGACTACGAGATCAACCCGGTGGCGGAGAAGGCCCTGGACCAGCTGCTCATCCTCCACGCGGACCACGAGCAGAACGCCAGCACCTCCACGGTTCGGCTCGCCGGCAGCACCGGCACCAATCCCTTTGCCGCCATCGCCTCCGGCTGCGCGGCCCTGTGGGGACCCGCCCACGGCGGCGCCAACGAGGCGGTGCTGAACATGCTCGAGGAGATCGGCGACGTGAAGAACGTGCCGAAGTTCATCGAGAAGGCCAAGGACAAGGACGACCCGTTCCGCCTCATGGGCTTCGGCCACCGGGTCTACAAGAACCACGACCCGCGCGCCACCGTGATCCGCAAGGCCTGCCACGACGTGCTCGCGGAGCTCGGCATGGGCGGCGACCCGCAGCTCGAGCTCGCGATGAAGCTCGAGGAGATCGCGCTGGCCGACGACTACTTCGTCGAGCGCAAGCTCTATCCCAACGTGGACTTCTACTCGGGGATCATCTACCGCGCGCTGGGCATCCCCACGGAGTTCTTCACGGTGCTCTTCGCCCTGGGCCGGACCCCGGGCTGGATCGCGCAGTGGATGGAGATGGTCGCCGATCCGGAGCAGCGTATCGGCCGCCCGCGCCAGCTCTACACCGGTGCGGCGAAACGCGACTACGTGCCGCTGCACCGGCGCACCTGAGCGCCGGCCACGTCCAGGACGACCGTCCGAGAGGCCCGGCACCGCCGGGCCTCTCTCTTTTGGGCGCCCCGCTCCCGGCTACAGCGCCTCCGGCTCCGGCGGGTCCGCGAGCAGGCGCTCGAGCTCGGCGACACCGGCCCGGCGCATCGCCTGGCCGTCTACGTGGCTGTTCGGGGCCTGGCGCAGCCCGCGGCGGTCGAACAGGGTCAGATCGAAGCGCGCATCCCCCGCGGCGAAACGGTAGACCGGCTGGAAGACGTAGCTCTCGCCGAAACGGAAACGCCGCTCGTCGATGTCGAAGGGGATGTCGTTCTCGACCAGGAAGAGCACCAGCTCCTCCGGCGTGTCCGCGAACACGTGCAGGTGCACGTCGGAGAACTCGCCGGCCGTACCGTCAAGCACCCCGCCCACCAGCCGCGGCTCAAAACGGGCGAAAAAGCGCATCGCCTCCAGCGCCGCCTCGCGCAGCGTACGCAGGCGATTGCGCTGGGCCGCGCCGCCGAACAGCCGCTGGTAGTCCTCCACCGCCGCCTGTATCTCGCGGTTCTGCGGCAGGTTACGGGTATCCGGCGCACCCAGCCGTTCAGCGGCCTTGCGCTTGGCGAGCTGGAAATCCTTGACCCCCTGCTCGACCATGATGCGGGCCGCCTCCTGGGTCAGGCGCTCGCGCATGCGTTCGGCGCGGGTAGCCTGTCGTTTCACCATGGCGTACTCAGAACAGTGTCTTGCCACCGCCAGAACCGCTCGACGAGCCGTCCGCGGTGCTACCGTAGCCACCACCGGCATTCGGCGGCTCGCGGTCCGGCACGTTGCCCTCACGGAAATACTCGGTCATCGATTCCGAGCCCTCCCGGGCGACCAGCCCGCTCTCCGGGTTGATGCCGACACTGACGATCCCCGGGGGTTGCGAAAGGGTGGAGGACGGCTCGCCCTCCAGGGCCGCCCCCATGTAGTCGATCCACATCGGCAGCGCTGCCCGGGCACCGGTCTCCGCGCGGCCAAGCGGCCGGGACTCGTCGAAGCCCACCCATGAGGTGGTCACGAGGGAATGATTGAAGCCGGAGAACCAGGCGTCGACCTGATCGTTGGTGGTGCCGGTCTTGCCGGAGAGGTCGTCGCGATCCAGCACCAGGGCTCCACGGCCGGTGCCTTGACGGATCACGTCCTGCATCATGCTGGTTATCAGCCAGGCGTTGTCGGCGGGCAGCACCCGCGGTGCCGGCAGGATGCTCTGCGTTCGCTCGGGTAGCGGCATCACGTCCGCCAGCGCCGTCTGCATCATGCCCTGGTCGGCGGCGGAGCGCGCCGCCCCCTCGGCGGTCACGGCATGACCGCTGGGGCAGCCGTCGTCGCAGACGCGCAGCCGGACCGGCTCGTAGACCACCTCGCCGACATCGTTCTCCACGCGGTCGATGAGGTAAGGGTCCACCAGGTAGCCGCCGTTGGAGAACACGGTATACGCGCGCGCGAGCTGCATCGGGGTGAGGCTCGCGGTGCCCAGCGCGAGTGACAGATTGTGGGGCAGCGCCTCCGGGTCGAGGCCGAAACGCGCGAGATGCGCCAGCGCCGGGCCGATACCCACCCGGCGCAGGACACGGATGGAGACCAGGTTGCGCGAATGGATCAGCGCCTGGCGCAGGCGCGTCGGCCCGTAAAACTTCTGGCTGTAATTCTCCGGACGCCAGGTCGACTCGAGTGACGGGTCATGGAAGACGACCGGCGCATCGTTGACCAGCGTCGCCGGCGTGAAGCCGTTTGCCAGGGCGGCGGAATAGATCAGCGGCTTGAACGCGGACCCGGGCTGACGCCTGGCCTGGAGGACACGGTTAAACTTGGACAGCCCGAAATCGTAGCCGCCCACCAGCGCCTCCACCGCACCGTCCTCCGGGCGCAGCGAGACCAGCGCCCCCTGGGCCTCGGGCACCTGGGCGAGGCGGGGGCCTTCATCGGTATCGCGCACCCGGATGACGTCGCCGCGCTCAAGGACATCCCCCGGTCCGCCGGGCTTCTTACCCACGACCTGGCGGTTCACGAACGGCCGCGCCCAGGCCATCGCATCGAACGGGAGCTGCCACGCCTCCCCACGGTCGGCGGAGACCACGGTCACGGCATCCTCACCGATCCCTGTCACCACCGCGTTGGTCAGGGAGGCCACACCGGGATAGTTGTCATCCAGACGCTCGCGCAACGCCTCGGCGTCCGGGGACTCGCCGAGCTCCCAGTGTCCTGCCGGACCGCGCCAGCCGTGGCGCTCGTCGTAGCCGTGCAGCGCCTTGCGCAAGGCGCTCTGCGCGGCCCGCTGGCGATCGGCACTGATAGTGGTGTAAACCCGGTAGCCGCGGGTGTAGGCGGCCTCCTCGCCGAAACGCTGGACCAGCCGCCGGCGCACCGCCTCGGCCACGTAGGGCGCGGACACTTCGGGGCGCACGCGATGGACCTCGGCAGTGACCGGCGCCTGCCGTGCCTCGCGGTAGGCGCTGTCGTCGATCATGCCCTGCTCGTGCATCCGGCGCAGGACGTAGTTGCGCCGCTCCACCGCGCGATCCGGGTTCGCCACCGGGTTCCAGGCCGACGGCGCCTTGGGCAGCCCGGCGATCATCGCCGTCTCCGCGAGCGTCAGCCCGGAGGGCTTGCGGCCGTAGTAGATCTGCGCGGCCGCGGCCGCCCCGTAGGCGCCCTCGCCCAGATAGATCTTGTTGAGATACAGCGCCATGATCTCCTCCTTCGGGAGGAGTCGGTCGATCTCCAGGGCGAGGAGGATCTCGCGGGCCTTGCGGATGTAGGTCTGCTCCGGCGAGAGGAAGAAGTTGCGCGCCACCTGCATCGTGATGGTGCTGCCGCCCGGCCCCTTCTCACCCGTGCGCACCAGGTGCCAGACCGCGCGCATGATGCCCTGGTAGTCCACGCCCGGATGCTCGAAGAAGCGCTGGTCCTCGGCGGCGATAAAGGCGTTGATCAGCTTCGGAGGGAACTCACCGTAACGCAACGGGATACGCCGCTGACTGCCGAACTCCCCGATCAGCGCCCCGTCCCGCGTGTACACGCGCAGGGGCTGCTGGAACTCCACCTCCCGCAGCCGCTCCACCGGCGGCAGATCGGGGGCGAGGAGATAATAGCCGACGGCGGCGGTGACCACACCGGCGAGCCCCAGCGCCGCGACCGAGGCGAGGGCGTACTTCAACACGCGCAACAGGGATCTCATAGACTATTGCCGTTCCGGGCCGTGGGGTTGAGTCTGCGCCTGAAGCAGGAGTATATCACCGCCTTCCGATACGCCGACGTGCGGGGTTACGCAGCCCGGCACAACTGAGTGACAACCCGCCAAAGCCGTGCCATGCTGCTCACGGATTGATCGATATCATCCGGTGTTCACAGCGTGACGTATTTATCTTGAACTCCGTGCGGGGCTGCGTTTGAATACAGACACAACAATTGTCTGTAAATGATAATGCAATAAGGAAAAATAGTGGCACTCTTCAGGAAGAAGTCTTCGCCACTGCTGGGGCTGGACATCAGCTCGTCCGCCATCAAGCTGATAGAGCTGAGTCGTCAGGGTAGGGGCTATCGCGTGGAGAGCTACGCGGTCGAGCCATTGCCGCAGAACGCAGTGGTCGAGAAGAACATCACCGATCTCGAGGCCGTGTCGCGGGCGATCAAGGGGGCCGTCAAGCGCTCGCGCACGAAGCTTCACGACGCCGCCGTGGCCGTGCCCGGCTCGTCGGCGATCAGCCGCATCCTCACCCTCCCGAAGAGCGCCAGCGACGAGGACATCGAGTCCCAGGTCAACCTGCAGGCGGAGCAGTACGTCCCCTACCCCCTCGAGGAAGTGGACCTGGATTTCGAGGTCCTCGGCCCGGCCCGTCAGGGCGGCGACGACGAGATCGAGGTCCTGCTGGTCGCCTCCCGCAGCGAGAACGTCGAGATCCGTGTCGACGCCCTCGAATCCGCCGGCATCAAGCCCAAGGTGGTCGACGTCGAGAGCTTCGCGGTCGAGCGCGCCTGCGAGCCCATCATCCAGTCCCTCGAGGGCGAGGGCGAGCAGACCATCGCGGTCATGGACATCGGCGCGACCATGTCCACCCTCACCGTCCTCGAGGGCGAACGCATCACCTACACGCGGGACCAGGTCTTCGGCGGGCGGCAGCTCACCGAGGAGATCATGCGCCGCTTCGACATGAGCTATGCCGAGGCCGGACGTGCCAAGCGCCAGGGCGGACTCGGCGACGAATACGAGCACGAGGTACTGGCGCCGTTCCGCGAGGCCATGGTCCAGCAGATCACCCGTTCGCTGCAGTTCTTCTACGGCGCCGGCCAGCAGGGCAGCGTCGATCACGTCCTGCTCGCCGGCGGCTGCGCGAGCATCCCCGGCGTGGCCGAGGAGGCGGAACGGGAGGTAGGCATCCCCGTCCACGTCGCCAACCCGTTCGCGAGCATGTCGGCCGCCTCACGGGTCGGCAAGGATGCACTGACCGAGGACGCGCCGGCACTGCTTATCGCCTGCGGGCTGGCGATGCGGAGCTTCGACTGACCATGAGTACCCGGATAAACCTCCTACCCTGGCGGGAAGCCG
Organism: Arhodomonas sp. KWT; assembly: GCF_010993615.1. NCBI lineage: Bacteria > Pseudomonadati > Pseudomonadota > Gammaproteobacteria > Chromatiales > Ectothiorhodospiraceae > Arhodomonas > Arhodomonas sp. KWT. The sequence goes on from NZ_WNXE01000007.1 coordinate 15,443, forward strand.
CGCGCAAGCGCCGCCAGCAACGCTTCTACGGCATGCTCGGTGCGGCAGTGGTGGTCGGCGCCCTGGTCTGGGGCGGCGTACACATGTACTTCGCCGGCCGCATCGACTACCAGCAGGAGCGCAACGACCTGCTGCGTACCGAGATATCCCGGCTCGACCAGCGGATCGCCAAGATCCGCAAGCTCGAGGAGACAAAGCAGCGGCTGATCTCGCGCATGGAGGTCATCCAGAAGCTCCAGCACGGGCGCCCGCAGATCGTGCACCTGTTCGAGCAGTGGTCGGAGACCCTCCCGGACGGCCTCTACCTCGACAAGCTCGTTGAAAAGGACGACAGCATCACCATCGACGGCCTCGCCGAATCCAACGCCCGGGTCTCCAGCTACATGGAGAACCTCAATGGCTCACCCTGGATGACCGACCCGGACCTGACGGTCATCGAGGTCGAGGAACGTAACGGCCGCCGGGTCAGCGATTTCACCCTCAAGGTCCGTGAGACCGCCGCCGACAACAAGGCCGACGGTGAGGGGGACGCCGGATGAGTCTGGAACAGTACCGCAACCTGGACCTCAACAACCCCGGCGGCTGGCCCCTGGGGGCGAAGCTCGTCTCACTGGTGCTCGTCGTCGCCGTCATCGCCGGCGCCGGCTGGTACTTCGACTGGCAGGACCAGCGCGACGAGCTCGCCCAGGTCCGCTCCAAGGAGCAGGACCTGCGACAGGAATTCGAGAAGAAACAGGAACGCGCGGCCAACCTCGAGGCCTACGAGAAACAGCTCGCCCAGATGCGCGAGTCCTTCGGCGCCATGCTCAGCCAGCTCCCCAGCCGTGCCGAGGTCGCACGGCTGCTGGTGGACATTTCCGAGACCGGGCTGAGCGCCGGACTGGCGTTCGAGCTGTTCAAGCCGCAGTCGTCCATCAAGCGGGAATTCTATGCCGAGCTTCCCGTCAGCATCCGGGTGCGGGGCACCTATCACGAGTTCGCGCAGTTCATCAGCGGCGTGGCCAACCTGCCGCGCATCGTGACCCTGCACGATGTCTCGATCAATTCCGACAGCGGCGACAAGAGCGATGACGGCGAGCTCGTCATGAACCTGACCGCGCGCACCTACTGGTACCTCGACACGGAGGGCGGGGGATGAGCATTCACCGGTGGCCGGGACTGCGCGTCGCCGTCATCGCAACGGTTGCCGGCCTGGCGCTGGCCGGCTGCAACGAGGACATGAGCGGGCTGCGCGAGTACGTCGCCAAGGTCAAGGCGCGGCCGGGCGGGGACATCGAGCCGATCCCCCACATGGAGCCGTTCGAGGGCTACACCTACCCGGATCAGCCTCTGCGCAACCCATTCCGCGCACTGTCGTTCGCGCAGCCGGAGGTCGACCAGGGCGGCTCCAACGCCGGGCCGAAGCCGGACCCGACACGCCCGCGCGAGGCGCTCGAGGGCTTTCCGCTGGACGCGCTCGCCTATGTGGGCACGCTCTCGCGGAACAACGAGCTCTGGGCCCTCGTCCAGGCGCCGGACGGCACCATCCACAGGGTGCAGATCGGCAACTACATGGGGCAGAACTATGGCCGCATAACGGCCATCACGCCCACGGCGATCGAGCTTCGCGAGCTCGTGCAGAAGGCCAACGGCGACTGGGAGAGGCGCCAGTCGGAACTGGCACTCAAGGACTGATTTCTCGGGAGCTGAGACCGAAATGAGACAAGAACGGACCAACCTCACGCCCGCCTCGCGCCAGCGCACGGCGGCCGGCCTTCTCGGCGCCCTCATCATCGCCGTGGTGCTCGCGCTCCTGCCCGTCGGTACGGCGCTCGCCGCCAGCCTCACCAGCATGGACTACGCCACCCTCTCGGGCGACCGCGTGCGCGTCACATTCACCTTCGACGGCACGGCGCCCGAGCCGCGCAGCTTCCGCACGGTGGATCCGGCCCGCGTCGCCCTGGACTTCGAGGGCACTACCAACACCTCCGGCAAGCGCCGTCTGGACATCGGTGTTGGCGCTGTCGAGGACGTAGCGACCGCCAAGGGCGGCAACCGCCTGCGCGCGGTGATCGGCCTCACCCGCATGGTGCCCTACGACATCACCCGATCCGGCAACACGGTGCGCGTGCTGCTCGCCGCCCCGGGCGCCAGGACGGCGTCCAACGACTCCGGCGACGGTACCGCCGGCACCGCGGGCACTTCGACGAATGCGCCGACCGGCGCCCGGATTACCAAGGTGGACTTCACCCGCGGAGAGGAAGGCGCCGGGCGGGTACAGATCAGTCTCAGCGACCCCGGCATCCCGGTGGACGTGGAGCGCCAGGGCAACTCCGTCATCGCCGACTTCATGGGCGCCGCCAGTCCCGACCGGCTGCACCGGCGGCTCGATGTCACCGACTTCGCCACACCGGTCAGCACTATCGAGACGCGCCAGCACGGGGACGGCACCCGTGTGACCATCGCGGCCGGCCAGGAGTTCGAGCAGGTCGCCTACCAGGCCGACGGGGTGTTCACCATCGAGGTCCGCCCCTTCACCCCGGAGGAGCAGGACGGCAAGCGCAAGGAGAAAGAGTACACCGGCGAGAAGCTCTCGCTGAACTTCCAGGACATCGAGGTCCGCTCCGTACTCCAGCTCCTCGCGGATTTCACGGGCCTCAACATGGTCGTCAGCGACAGCGTCAGCGGCAGCATCACCCTGCGCCTGCAGGACGTACCGTGGGATCAGGCCCTGGACATCATCCTCCGCGCCAAGGGGCTCGACATGCGCCGCACCGGCAACGTCGTGTGGGTCGCCCCGGCGGCGGAGATCGCCGAGCGCCAGCGCCTGATCGCCGAGGCCCAGCGCCAGCAGGAAGAGCTCGCGCCGCTGCGCTCCGAGTTCATCCAGGTGAACTATGCCAAGGCCACGCAGCTCGCCTCGCTGATCCGCGGCTCCGAGGGCCAGTCACTGCTCTCCGAGCGCGGCAGCGTCACCATTGACGAGCGCACCAACACCCTGATCGTTCAGGACACCGCGGCGAACATCAGCGATATCCGCCGGATGGTCAACCGGCTCGACATCCCGGTACGCCAGGTCCTGATCGAGTCCCGCGTGGTCATCGCCGAGGAGAGCTTCTCCCACGAGCTCGGCGTCCAGTTCGGCCTGTCCAAGCGCACGAGCGACCTCACCGGCGACGGCGGCCTCATCGTCGGCGGCACCCAGGGCAACGGTTACGAGACAGGCACCCCGACCGGCTTCACCGTCGACGACAGCGAAGGCCTGATGGTCGATCTGCCGGCGGCGGACGCGACGTCCTCGCTGGGCCTCGCCGTCGGCAAGCTCGGCAGCTACCTCCTGCAGCTCGAGCTCTCCGCCATGGAAAGCGAGGGCCGCGGCCAGATCATCTCCTCGCCGAAGGTGATCACGGCCAACCAGAAGGAGGCCTACATCAAGCAGGGTGAGGAAATCCCCTACCAGGAGTCCACGTCCAGCGGCGCCACCAACGTCGAGTTCAAGGAGGCGGTGCTCGGGCTGACGGTGACCCCGCAGATCACCCCGGACGACCGGGTCCTGCTGGACCTCGAGGTCTCCAAGGACAGCCGCGGCGACACCACCGAGGAAGGCCCAGCCATCGACACCCAGGCCGTGGGCACCCAGGTCCTGGTCGACAACGGGGAGACCGTCGTGCTCGGTGGTGTCTACGAGCGCACCAAGCGCAACGACGTCGAGCGGGTGCCGTTCTTCGGCGAGCTGCCGGTCATCGGCAACCTCTTCCGCTCCCGCACGCGCGTGGATGACAACCGCGAGCTGCTCATCTTCGTGACCCCGCGGATCCTGGACGAAGCCGTCAACGTCAAGCGCTGATATCCGGTGCCGCCGCCGCGAAAGCGGTGGCGGCACCCGGCGGCCGGTTAGTATAGTCCGTGACTGAAAGCGGCGAGGCAGCCGCCCCGCCTGTCCGCTCAACCACGGCGTTACCACCTGTCCATGCGCAAGAGTTCCGCTTCCGTTTTCCTGATCGGCCCGATGGGGGCCGGCAAGAGCACCATCGGCCGGCGCCTCGCGCGCCGGCTCGGTTTTGATTTCATTGACTGCGACGCCGCCCTCGAGGAGCGTACCGGGGTCGACATCCCGCGCATCTTCGACATCGAGGGGGAGGCCGGCTTCCGCACCCGGGAGTCGCGGCTGCTCGACGAGCTGACCCAGCGTCACGGCACCGTTCTGGCCACCGGCGGTGGCGCGGTGCTCGACGCCTCGAACCGGCGGCTGCTCGGCGGCCGAGGGCGGGTGGTCTACCTGCGCATCGGGCTCGCCACGCAGCTCGCCCGTGTACACGACAGCGACCGTCCGCTACTACGCACCGAAGACCCCAAAGCCCGCCTGGAGGCGCTCATGGCGGAACGCGCGCCGCTCTACGAGGGCCTCGCGGACGTGGTGGTGGACACGGACCAGGGCAGTGTGGATGCTGTGGTCGAGGGCATCGTGCAACAACTCGAAAGGATCGCGCCGTGACCGCAACGCCCCGAACCGTTCACGTGGATCTCGCCGAGCGCGGCTATCCCATCACCATTGGTCACGGCCTGCTCGGCGGCGAGGCGTTCACCCGGCAGCTGCGCGGCGATCAGGTCCTCATTGTGACCAACGAGACCGTGGCCCCGCTGTACCTCCAGGCCGTGCGCACCGCGCTGTACGACCGCCACGTGGAAACGCTGGTGCTGCCGGACGGAGAGGCGTACAAGACCCTCGCCACCCTGGAACGGGTCTACGACGCCCTGGTCGCCGCACGCTTCGACCGCAGCGCCACCCTGCTCGCCCTAGGCGGCGGCGTGATCGGCGACCTCACCGGCTTCGCCGCGGCCACCTACCAGCGCGGTGTCGACTTCATCCAGGTACCGACGACCCTGCTCGCCATGGTGGATTCCTCCGTGGGCGGAAAGACGGCTGTGAACCACCCGGAAGGCAAGAACATGATCGGCGCCTTCCACCAGCCGCGGCTGGTGCTCGCCGATACCGCCACCCTCGAGAGCCTGCCGGAACGCGAGTTCCGCGCCGGTCTGGCGGAGGTCATCAAGTACGGGGTAATCCAGGACTACGCCTTCTTCCAGTGGCTGCAGCGCCACCTCGACGAGGTTCTCGCCCGCGATCCGGAGGCCCTCGCCCACGTCATCGAGCAATCCTGCCGCGACAAGGCACGCGTGGTCGCCGCGGACGAGCGCGAGACGGGACAGCGTGCGCTGCTCAATCTCGGCCACACATTCGGCCATGCCATCGAGACCGTCACCGGCTATACCGACTGGCTCCACGGCGAGGCGGTGGCCGCGGGGATATGCATGGCGGCCTGGATGTCCGTTCGCGAGGGCCGCATGGCGCGCACCGCATTCCAGCGCATCCACGACCTCATCGCGGCCGCCGGCCTGCCGACCCGTCCCCCGGCGGTCGACGCCGGGCGCTTCCGCGGGTGCATGGAGATCGACAAGAAGGCCCGAGGCGGACGGCTGCGCCTGGTCCTGCTCGAGGGTATCGGCAACGCCATGGTGACCGGCGGATTCGACGACGCCGCCCTGGAGGCGACCCTCGCCGAATACCTCGAGGCCCCCGGGGCGGAATGAACCGCGAGGTCCCGCCCATGCACCGCCCGCCGAGCCCCCTGCCGTGACCCGCCCCGACGCGCACGACGGCCTCGCCCCCTGGGCGGTGCGCACGAGCCGCGGCCGGCGCCACCCGGAGCCGGCACCGGAGTGGCGCAGCGAGTACCAGCGCGACCGCGACCGGATCATCCACGCCGGCGCGTTCCGGCGCCTGGAGTACAAGACCCAGGTCTTCCTGAACCACGAGGGCGACCTCTTCCGCACCCGGCTCACCCATTCCCTGGAGGTCAACCAGGTCGCCCGCACGATGGCCCGGGCCCTGGGCCTGAACGAGGACCTCGTCGAGGCCATCGCCCTCGCCCACGACCTCGGCCACACCCCCTTCGGCCACGCCGGCCAGGAGGCGCTCAACCGCTGCATGCGCGACCACGGCGGCTTCGAGCACAACCTCCAGTCCCTGCGGGTGGTCGACAGCCTGGAGCAGCGTTACGCGGAATTCGACGGTCTCAACCTCACCTTCGAGACCCGCGAGGGCGTGCTCAAGCGCTGCGCGCGCCGCCACGCCGAGCGCCTGGGCGACGTGGGCCAACGCTTCCTCGACGGCACCCACCCCAGCCTGGAGGCGCAGCTCACCAACCTCGCCGACGAGATTGCCTACAACAGCCACGACGTCGACGACGGCCTTCGCGCCGGCCTGCTCGAACTCGACGCGCTTATCGAGGTGCCGCTGGTGGGAGAGATCCTCACCCACGTGCGCGAGAGTCACCCGGGCCTGGACGCACGGCGTACGATCTACCAGACCGTACGCCACCTCATCAGCCATCAGGTCGACGACCTGATCACCACCACCCGCACCCGGGTCGAGGCCGCCGCCCCCGTCGACGCCGACGCCGTGCGCACCGCGGAAGCCCCCCTCGCGGCATTCAGCCCGGAGATGGCCGAGGCCCACCGCGGGCTCAAACACTTCCTCTTCCACAACCTCTACCGCCACTACCGCGTCCACCGCATGACCACGAAGGCCCAGCGGGTGATCGAGGAGCTCTTCACCCTCCTGCATGGCGACCCCCAGCTGCTCCCGCCCCAGGCCCACGAGAGCGCACGCACTCTCGAACAGCGCCTCGGCGAGCGGGGACGCGCCCGGGCCGTGGCCGACTACATCGCCGGCATGACCGACCGTTTCGCCATCGCCGAGCACGAGCGGCTGCACGACCCCCGCCGCCTCGCCTGAGCCCGTCCCGGCGCCGTGCAACCCGGCTTGCCTCTTTACGAACACGCCCCGCAGCGGGTATTCTGCCCAGCCATTTGCCCAAAAAAATGGGCACCGGCGTCCGGCCACCGCACCCCGTGACGACCGCCCTTCGGGGCGGCAAGAACGCGGCGGCCCACGGGCGCCGGCAAAGCGTCAAACGGGGGGTGCGCCCGCCCCACCGAGCCCGCCAGAAGAACGGCAAAGACAGCTCACCCGGCGAGCGCCCCCACGGCCCAACACGCAGAGGCTATCTCCCGTGAACCATCACGACTTCAAGAAGGCGACGCTGTATCGCCCGGAATTCGAGAAGGACAACTGCGGCTTCGGCCTGATCGCCCACATGGACGGCGAGGCCAGCCACTGGCTGATCGAGACCGCCATCGGCGCGCTCACCCGCCTCACCCACCGCGGCGCCGTCGCCGCCGACGGCAAGACCGGAGACGGCTGCGGCCTGCTGATGAAGCTCCCACAGACGTTCCTGCGCACCGTCGCCGACGAGGCCGGCATCGAGCTCGCCGAGCGCTTCGCCGCCGGCTGTGTCTTTCTCTCCCGCGAGGACGAAGGCCGCGCCCGCGCCGCGCGCGACGCCCTGGCCGCCGCCATCGCGGAGCACGATCTGGCACTGGCGGGCTGGCGTGAGGTCCCCATCGATCCCGAGGCCTGCGGCGAGCAGGCACTCGCCTCTATGCCCCACATCGAGCAGGTCTTCGTGAACGCGCCGGCGGATATCGACGAACTCGAGTTCGAGCGGCGTCTGTTCTTCGCCCGCCGCGCCGCCGAGAAGGCCCTGGACGACGACCCGGAGTTCTATCTGCCGAGCCTTTCCGGTCGCGTGCTCTCCTACAAGGGTCTGGTGATGCCGGAATACCTGCCGGCGTTCTACCGCGACCTCCAGGATGAGCGCATGACCAGCGCCATGGTGGTGTTCCACCAGCGCTTCTCGACCAACACGCTGCCCCAGTGGCGGCTCGCCCAGCCCTTCCGCTACCTCGCACATAACGGCGAGATCAACACCATCAAGGGCAACCGCAACTGGGCCATGGCGCGGGCATACAAGTTCGAGACCCCGCTGCTGCCCGACATCGAGGCGATCCAGCCGCTGGTGAATCTGGAAGGCTCGGACTCCTCCAGCCTCGACAACATGCTCGACGTACTCATCACCGGCGGCATGGACATCTTCCGCGCCATGCGGCTGCTGATGCCGCCGGCGTGGCAGAACGTCGACACCATGGACGCCGACCTGCGCGCGTTCTACGAGTACCACTCCCAGCACATCGAGCCCTGGGACGGTCCCGCGGGCATCGTGCTCACCGACGGCCGCCATGCCGCCTGCGCGCTCGACCGCAACGGCCTGCGCCCGGCGCGCTGGGTGGTCACCCGCGACCGCCACATCACCCTGGCCTCCGAGGTCGGGGTATGGGACTACGCCCCCGAGGACGTGGTCTCCAAGGGCCGGCTCAAGCCGGGCGAGATGCTCGCCGCCGACACCGGGACCGGCGAGCTGCTGCTGCCCGCCGACATCGACGAGCGGCTGAAGAACCGCCAGCCCTACAAGCGCTGGCTCCAGCAGCACGCGCGCAACCTCAAGTCCCGGCTCAACGGCCACGGCGAGCGCCGCGGTCTGGCCCCGGACCAGCTCGGCGCCTACCAGAAGCAGTTCGGCGTGACCTTCGAGGAACGTGACCAGGTCCTGCGCGTGCTCGCCCAGGGCGGCCAGGAGGCCGTCGGCTCGATGGGCGACGACACGCCCATGCCGGTGCTCTCGAAGCAGGTCCGGCCGCTCTACGACAGCTTCCGCCAGCAGTTCGCCCAGGTCACCAACCCGGCGATCGACCCGCTGCGCGAGCAGATCGTGATGTCGCTGGAGACCTGCTTCGGCCGCGAGAAGAACCTCTTCGAGGAGTCCGAGGCCCACGCCCGGCGGCTGGTCGTCGACTCGCCGGTGCTCTCCGACGAGAAGTTCGAGGCCCTGCTCGCCGAGACCGGCGAGGAGTACCGCCACGGCATCATCGACCTCAGCCACGACCGCGAAGGCGGGCTCGCGGAGGCACTGGACGCCATCTGCGAGCGCGCCGAGTCGCTGGTGCGCGATGGCCACACCATCCTCGTGCTCTCCGACCGTGGCCTCGACGAGAATCGCATCCCGGTCCACGCGCTGCTCGCCACGGGCGCCGTCCACCACCACCTGGTGCACCGCGGCCTGCGCTGCGACGCCAACCTGGTGGTCGCCACCGGCACCGCCCGCAACTCCCACGAGTGCGCGGTGCTCATCGGCTACGGCGCCACGGCGGTCTATCCGTTCATGGCCTACGAGGTCATCCAGGAGATGAACCGCAGCGGCCAGCTCAAGGGCTCGCCCCTGCCGGAGCTGCTGCGCAACTACCGCAAGGGCGTCAACAAGGGGCTCTACAAGATCCTCTCCAAGATGGGGATCTCCACCATCACCAGCTACCGTGGCGCCCAGCTCTTCGAGATCGTCGGCTTCGCGGACGAGGTGGTCGAGCGCTGCTTCCCCGGCACCGTCAGCCGGGTGCAGGGCGCGGGCTTCGCGGACCTGGAGGGCGACCAGCGCGACCTCCATGCCCGGGCCTGGCGGCGCAGCCTGCCGCTGGATCAGGGCGGGCTGCTGAAGTTCGTCCACGGCGGCGAGTACCACGCCTTCAACCCGGACGTGGTGCGCACCCTTCAGGAGGCGGTCTACACCGGCGAGTACGCGCGTTACCGCGAGTTCTCCGAGACGGTGAACCGCCGCCCGGTCGCGACGTTCCGCGACATGTTCCGGCTCAGGGACGACACCCGGGCCATCCCGGTGGAGCAGGTCGAGCCGCTCACCGAGATCCTCAAGCGCTTCGACTCCGCGGGCATGTCCCTCGGTGCGCTCTCGCCCGAGGCCCACGAGGCCCTGGCGATCGCCATGAACCGCCTGGGCGGGCGCTCCAACTCCGGCGAGGGCGGCGAGGACCCGGCCCGTTTCGGCACCGAGCGCATGTCCAAGATCAAGCAGGTGGCCTCGGGCCGCTTCGGCGTGACCCCGCACTACCTGGTCAACGCCGAGGTGCTGCAGATCAAGGTCGCCCAGGGCGCCAAGCCCGGCGAGGGCGGCCAGCTGCCCGGGCACAAGGTCAACGAAATGATCGCCCGGCTGCGCTACTCCAAGCCCGGCGTGGCGCTGATCTCGCCGCCGCCGCACCACGACATCTACTCCATCGAGGACCTGGCGCAGCTCATCTTCGATCTCAAGCAGGTCAACCCGCAGGCACTGGTCTCGGTGAAGCTCGTCGCCGAGCCGGGCGTGGGCACGGTGGCGGCAGGCGTCGCCAAGGCATACGCTGACCTCATCACCATCGCCGGCTACGACGGCGGCACCGGCGCGAGCCCGCTCACCTCGGTGAAGTACGCGGGCACGCCCTGGGAGCTCGGGCTGACCGAGACCCACCAGACCCTTCGGGCCAACGACCTGCGCGACAAGGTCCGGCTGCAGACCGACGGCGGTCTGAAGACCGGCCTGGACGTGATCAAGGCGGCCATCCTCGGCGCCGAGAGCTTCGGCTTCGGCACCGCACCGATGGTGGCCATGGGCTGCAAGTACCTGCGCATCTGCCACCTCAACAACTGCCCCACGGGGGTGGCGACCCAGCAGAAGGTCCTGCGGCTCAAGCACTTCGTGGGCACCCCGGAGCGCATCGCCAACTACTTCACCTTCGTGGCGATGGAGGTGCGCGAGCGCCTCGCCGCCCTCGGCGTACACTCGCTCCAGGAACTCATCGGCCGGCTGGACCTGCTCGAGCAACGTGAGCCCGAGACCGCCCGCCAGGCCCGGCTCGACCTCTCGCCGATCCTCTCCGACGGCGGCCTCGGCGACGACAAGCCCCAGTACTGCCTCGAGCCGCACAACGAGCCCTTCGACAAGGGCGAGCTCGCCGAGCAGATGGTGCGCGACACCCTGCCCGCCATCGAGGCCAAGTCCGGCGGCGAGTTCGAGTACACGGTGCGCAACAACAACCGCTCCATCGGCGCGCGCCTGTCCGGCGAGATCGCCCGGCGCTACGGCAACCTCGGCATGGCCGAGCAGCCCATCGTCCTGCGGCTCACCGGCACCGCCGGCCAGAGCTTCGGGGTGTGGAACGCCGCGGGTCTGCACATGCACCTCGCCGGCGACGCCAACGACTACGTGGGCAAGGGCATGGCCGGGGGCAAACTGGTCATCCACCCGCCGCAGGGCAGCACCTTCGCCAGCCAGGAGACCGCCATCGTCGGCAATACCTGCCTGTACGGCGCCACCGGCGGCAAGCTCTTCGCCGCCGGCACCGCCGGCGAGCGCTTCGCGGTGCGCAACTCCGGCGCCCACGCGGTGGTCGAGGGCATCGGCGATCACGGCTGCGAGTACATGACCGGCGGCGTGGTCTGCGTGCTCGGCACCACCGGCCTGAACTTCGGCGCAGGCATGACCGGCGGCTTCGCCTTCGTGCTGGATCTCGAGAACCGCTTCGTGGACCGCTACAACCACGAGCTCATCGACATCCACCGCATCCGCTCCGAGGCCATGGAGGCCCACCGCCACTACCTCCGCGACATGATCGAGGAGTACGTGGAGGAAACCGGCTCCGAGTGGGGCCGCGAGGTCCTCGACAACTTCCGCGATTACGTGGGGCGTTTCTGGCTGGTCAAGCCCAAGGCGGCGGACATCCACGAGGTGCTGGATACGCTGCGCCAGGCGGCCTGAGCGATCGACAACCGCGCGTGGCGGCCCGGTGCCGCCACGCCCCGAGACGAAGCGAGCTATGGGTAACAACTTTCAGTTCATCGAGGTCCCCCGTCAGGACCCGGAGAAGAAGGCGGCAGCGGCCCGCAAGGTCGAGTTCAAGGAGATCTACGGCAACTTCGATGCCGAGACGGCCGGCGCCCAGGCCGACCGCTGCGTGGAGTGCGGCAACCCCTACTGCGAGTGGAAGTGCCCGGTCCACAACTACATCCCGAACTGGCTGAAGCTGGTCGCCGAGGGCAACCTCTTCGAGGCGGCGGAGCTCTCCCACAAGACCAACTCCCTGCCGGAGGTGTGCGGACGGGTCTGCCCCCAGGACCGTCTCTGCGAGGGCGCCTGCACCCTTAACGACGGCTTCGGGGCGGTGACCATCGGCTCGGTGGAGCGCTACATCACCGACGAGGCCTTCAAGCAGGGCTGGCGCCCGGACATGTCCGGCGTGGTCCGCACCGGCCGGCGCGCGGCCATCATCGGCGCCGGCCCGGCGGGCCTCGGCGCGGCGGACATCCTCGTGCGCAACGGCGTGGACGCGGTGGTCTACGATCGCTACCCGGAGATCGGCGGCCTGCTGACCTTCGGCATCCCGCCGTTCAAGCTGGAGAAGGAGGTCATCGCCAAGCGCCGCGAGATCATGGAGTACACCGGCGTCGAGTTCCGCCTCGGCGTCGAGGTGGGGCGCGACGTCAGCTTCGAGACCCTGGAGCAGGAATACGACGCGGTGTTCCTGGGCATGGGCACCTACAACTACATGCGCGGCGGTTTCCCCGGCGAGGACAAGGAGGGTGTCTACGAGGCCCTGCCCTTCCTGGTGTCCAACATCAACCGCCTGATGGGCTTCGAGCGCGACCGCTCGGAGTACATCGACATGCGCGGCAAGCGCGTGGTGGTCCTCGGCGGCGGCGACACTGCCATGGACTGCAACCGCACCTCCCTGCGCCAGGGCGCCAAGAGCGTGACCTGCGCCTACCGGCGCGACGAGACCAACATGCCGGGCTCCCGCCGCGAGGTCTACAACGCCAAGGAGGAGGGCGTGCAGTTCCGCTGGAACCGCCAGCCCGTGGAGATCCTGGGCGACGGCCGGGTCGAGGGCGTGAAGGTCATCGAGACCCAGCTCGGCGCCCCGGACGAGCGCGGCCGCCGGCGCCCGGAGCCCGTGCCCGGCACCGAGGAGGTCATCCCCGCCGACCGCGTGCTCATCGCCTTCGGCTTCCGGCCGAGCCCGGCGGAGTGGTTCGAGTCCAACGCCATCGGCGTGGACGATCGCGACCGCGTGATCGTCGACAAGGCCGGGCGCTACCCCTACCAGACCGGCAACGAGAAGGTCTTTGCCGGCGGCGACATGGTCCGCGGATCGGACCTCGTGGTCACCGCCGTGTGGGAGGGCCGCGAGGCGGCCAAGGGCATCCTCGCCTACCTCGGGGTGTGAACCGCCAGCGCCCGTGCACCTGAGCGGCGGCCGATCCCGGCCGCCGCGGTCGCACTACGGCTGCAGGACAGCGCGTACCGGGCCGGCCGACCCTGGCGTGATACACTGCCGCGCGTCATCCAACCGGCCGGGACGCCACCGTGAGTGAACTCCAAAACGACCGACTCCTGCGCGCGCTCGCACGCGAGCCGGTAGACCGCACCCCGGTCTGGCTGATGCGCCAGGCCGGCCGCTATCTGCCCGAATACCGCCGTGTGCGCCAGCATGCCGGCAGCTTCATGGACCTGTGCCGCAACGCGGACCTCGCCTGCGAGGTCACCCTCCAGCCCCTGGAGCGGTTCGATCTGGACGCTGCCATCCTGTTCTCCGACATCCTCACCGTGCCCGACGCCATGGGCCTGGGACTGTATTTCGAGCCCGGCGAGGGCCCGCGTTTCGAGCGCCCGCTGCGCGACGTCGCCGCCATCGACGCCCTGCCGCAGCCGGACGTGGGTACGGAACTCGCCTACGTCACCGATGCTGTCTCGGTCATCCGCCGCGAGCTCGCGGGCCGGGTCCCGCTGATCGGCTTCAGCGGCAGCCCCTGGACGCTGGCGACCTACATGGTCGAGGGCGGGTCGAGCCGGGACTTCCGCCACATCAAGGCCCTGGCCTACGACGAGCCCGCCGCGCTGCACCGCCTGCTCGCGCGCACCGCCGACGCCGTCACGGACTATCTCAACGCCCAGAGCGCCGCCGGCGCCCAGGCGCTGATGATCTTCGACACCTGGGGCGGGGCACTGGCCCATGACGCCTACCGCGAGTTCTCCCTGGCCTACGCCCGGCGTGTCATCGAGGGACTCGTGCGCGAGCGCGAGGGCCGGCGGGTGCCGGTGGTGTTCTTCACCAAGGGCGGCGGGCTGTGGCTTGAGGCCATGGCCGACTGCGGCGCCGACGGCCTGGGCATGGACTGGACCATCGATCTGGGCGAGGCGCGCCGGCGCATCGGTGACCGCGTGGCGCTGCAGGGCAACCTCGACCCGAGCATCCTCTACGCCCGTCCGTCGGTGATCCGCGAGCAGGTCGCCCGCGTTCTGGCGGAGTTCGGTGACGGTCCCGGACACGTCTTCAACCTCGGCCATGGGGTCCATCCGCAGATCCCGCCGGAGCACGTGGCCGCCATGGTGGAGGCGGTCCACGAGCTGAGCCCCGCCCGCCATGGCCGCTAGGCGTCCACGCAACCGTCACCGCGGCGGTGTCCGCGTGCTCTCGGCCGGGGTCGCCGTGATCCGCCGCGACGACGACTCCGGCGACTGGCGGTTGCTGATGCTGCGCGCCTACCAGTACTGGGACTTCCCGAAAGGGCAGGTCGAGTCCGGCGAGACGCCCCTGGAAGGCGCGCGCCGGGAGGTGGCGGAGGAGACCGGAATCACCCGGCTCGCGTTCCACTGGGGCCACTGCTACTTCGAGACCGGCCCCTACGCCCAGGGCAAGCTCGCGCGCTACTACATCGCCGAGACGCCGGAGGAAGAGGTCGTGATGGGCATCAATCCCGAGCTCGGGCGCCCGGAGCACCAGGAGTACCGCTGGATGGACTTCGACGAGGCCTTCCGGCTGACCTCCCCACGGGTCCAGCGGGTGCTGCGCTGGCTGCGACGCCGTCTGGAGCCCGCCGACGGGGAGGAGGACGCCTCCGGCGGAGCGTAGTCAGGCGCTGCGCTGACCGATTCGCGGCTCCTCCCCCGCGACGATACGACGGATGTTGCCGCGGTGGCGCCAGAAGGAGAAGGCCGTCATCGCCGCCATGGCCGCGGCCAGCGCCGGCTCGCCGGTCAGCCCCCAGACGTAGAGCGGCGCCAGCAGGAAGGCCGTCAGGGCAGACAGCGACGAGAGTCGTGTCACCGCAGCCACCAGCACCCACGTCGCCGCCGTGACGGCGAGCACCGCCCAGGACCAGCCGAGCAGCACCCCCAGACCCGTCGCCACGCCCTTGCCGCCGCGGAAACCGAAAAAGACCGGGTAGAGGTGCCCCAGGAACGCGGCGAGGCCGGTCAGCCCCACCACCACCGGCGCGGCCCCGAACGCCATCGCCGCCCATACCGGCAGTGTGCCCTTGAAGAAGTCGCCAGCCAGCGTCAGTGCCGCCGCGGGCCGCCCGCCGAGACGCAGCACGTTGGTCGCGCCGGGATTGCCGGAGCCCCCGCCGCGGGGATCGGGCAGGCCCATGAGCCGGCAGACCAGCACCGCCGAGGACACCGAGCCGACCAGATAACCGATGAGCACGAGTACAATCGTCATAGTGCCGCCATTCCAGCCGGTGCCCGGGCCGGGGTCAAGCCCGGCGCACGGCCCGGTGAGTTGGTAAGCCACCGCGCCCCGCGGGTATCATGACGCGACTCGTTACGGGATCACCAACATGGACAGCGTATTCATCGAGGGCCTGGAGCTGCGCGCACGCATCGGCGTGTGGGACTGGGAACGGGCGCTGAACCAGCGGCTGCGCCTGGACCTGGAGCTCGCCGCCGACGTCGCCGCCGCCGCAGCCAGCGACGAGCTGGCCGATGCGGTCAGTTACGCCGACGTCGCCGCCTGGCTGGTCGAGGCCGCCGGCGCCAGCGACTTCCGGCTGCTCGAGGCCCTCGCCGAACACCTGGCGGACGGCGTGCGCACGCGCTTCGGCGTGTCCTGGCTGCGTCTGTCGCTGACCAAGCCCGGCGCCGTGGCCGGCGCCCGGGGTGTCGGTGTACGCATCGAACGGGGAGCCACCGGGCAGGCATGACGCGGGTCTACGTCAGCATCGGCAGCAACATCGACCGCGAGCGCAACGTCCGCTCGGCGCTGGCCGCGCTACGCGCGCGCTACGGCGAGCTGGAGATCTCGCCGGTCTACGAGACCGAGGCCGTGGGCTTCGACGGGGACAGTTTCCTCAACCTCGTGGTCGGCTTCGACGCCGACTCCGACCCGGCCACGCTCACCGACGAGCTCAAGGCGGTGGAACACGAGCACGGCCGTGAGCGCCGCGCCCAGGGGCGCTACAACTCCCGCACCCTGGACCTCGATCTCCTCACCTGGGGCGAGGAGGCCTACGAGGACGGCCGCATCCACCTGCCCCGGGCGGAGATCCAGCGCTACGCCTTCGTCCTGCGCCCCCTCGCGGACATCGCCGGCGAACGCCGCCACCCCACCCTCGGCCGGCGCTACGCGGATCTCTGGGCGGACTTCGACGCCAGCGATCAGGCCATGCGCCGCATCCACCTGGAGTGATCCCGTGGCCGATGCCCTGCCACTGCCCGATACCGACGCCGCCGCACACAGCGGGCGGCTGGTCGAGCGCATCGTCGCAGCCATCGATGCCGCCGGCGGCACCGTCGGCTTCGACCGCTTCATGGAAATGGCGCTGTACGAACCGGGGCTCGGCTACTACAGCGCCGGGCAGCCCCGCTTCGGCGCCGGCGGCGACTACACCACCGCGCCGCTGACCACGCCGCTGTTCTCGCGCACGCTGGCGCGGCAGTGCGCGGAGGTCCTGGCGCGCATGGACGGCGGCGATATCCTGGAGTTCGGCGCCGGCACCGGCCGCATGGCCGCGGACATCCTCCTCGAGCTCGACGCCCTCGGCGAGGCGCCCCGGCGCTACTTCATCCTCGAGGTCAGTGCCGCGCTGCGCGAGGAGCAGGCGCGCACCCTCGCCGACGCCCTGCCTGACGGTCTGTACGAACGCGTGGACTGGCTCGAACGCCTGCCGGAGGCACCGCTGGACGGGGTGATCCTCGCCAACGAGGTGCTCGACGCCCTGCCGGTGCGGCGTTTCCAGGTCAGCGAAGACGGCCTTCACAGCCTCGCGGTGGGCCATGACCGCGGACACCTGGCATACCGCCTGAGCGAACCGGACACCGCCACCCGCAAGGCCGTCGCCGCCATCGAGGCGGACCTGGACACCCCCCTGCCGCGGGGATACAGCAGCGAGTACTGCCCCGCTCTGGACGGCTGGATCGGCGCCCTCGCCGACAGCCTTCGCCACGGCGTCGCCCTGCTCGTGGACTACGGCTACCCGCGACGCGAGTACTACCACCCGGAGCGGGCCATGGGCACGCTGCTGTGCCATTACCGCCACCGCGCCCATGACGACGCGCTCTGGTACCCCGGTCTCCAGGACATCACGGCGTCGGTGGACTTCACCGCCGCCGCGCGCGCGGCCTGCGCCGCGGGCCTGGACGTGCTCGGCTTCACCACCCAGGCACACTTCCTCCTCGGTGCCGGGCTGCCCGGGCTGATCGAGGCGGAGATGGCCGCCGGCACCGAGGCCGGCGTCATCGCCGCACAGCAGGCGAAACCGCTGGTCATGCCCGCGGGCATGGGCGAGCGCTTCAAGGTCCTCTATCTCGGCCGGGGCATGAACGAGCCGCTCACCGGCCTGTCCGTCGCCGACCAGACCGGGCGCCTCGGGGCGCTGACCAGCAGGCGATGACGTCCGTCATCCTGGTCATCGGCGAACAGCAGGGCGGCATTGCCGACGCCCTGCGCGCCGCGGACCTCCGGATGATCCACCATGCCGACACCGACGCCGCCCGCGAATGGCTCGCCGCACGCTGGCCCGCGGCCGTAGTCGTCGGCCCCCGGCCGGCGTCACTTGAGCTGGTACGCGAGCTCCGCGGGCACGAGCCGGACGGCGTCACCCCCATCCTGGTCGCTGCCACGGATCCCGCTGACCCCGCCATCGGCACGGCCATCGCCGCCGGCTGCGACGATGTCCTCACCCCCCCGTGCCCACCGGCGGTCGTGCGTGCACGCATCGACGGACTGCTGCGGCGTGCCGATTACCAGCGCGCCGCCGCCCGGCACCTGGGACCACGGCTGCATCAGCGGCTCACCGCTGGCACCGCCACCGGTCACGGCGACACCGAGACGGTCGACGCCTGCGTCCTGTTCACGGATCTCTGCGGCTTTACCGCGCTGTCGCAGACCGGCGGGTCCGCGGAGAGGCTGTTCGGGATGGTGAGCGCCCGCCTCGCGGCCCAGGTAACGGCGATTCACGACCGTGGCGGCTTCGTGGCCGGATTCAGCGGCGACGGGCTGATGGCCCTGTTCGACGGCCCGGAGCGTGGCCGGCGCGCCGCCACCTGTGCCCTGGCGATCCTCGCCACAGACCGCGACGACCACACCGCCCTGCCCCTCGCCGCCGGCCTGCATGCCGGCCAGGTCGCGCTGGGGGACCTGGGCAGCCCGCAGCACCTGGACTACACGGCCATAGGCGCCCCGGTGAACGTGGCCGCCAGGCTGTGCAGCGCCGCCTGC
>NZ_WNXE01000007.1:33797-57606 GCF_010993615.1 Arhodomonas sp. KWT
TGGAGCGCCGCCTGCGCGGACTTGCCGCCCCCGTACGTGTGTACTCTCTCGCCCCCGTCACCACCACGGAGCAACACTGACGATCATGGACTGGCTGCACGCACTGATTCTCGGCCTGCTGCAGGGACTGACCGAATTCCTGCCCATCTCCAGCTCGGCCCACCTGATCCTCGTGCCGATCGTCACCCACTGGCCGGACCAGGGACTCGATTTCGACATCGCCGTCCATGTGGGCACGCTCACCGCCGTCCTCGCCTACTTCCGGCACACGCTCTGGCGGCTGATCACGGAGACACTGCTCGGCCTGCGCACCGGCCACCTTCGGGGCGAGGGCTGGCTCGGGGTGATGATCGTGGCGGCAACAGTGCCCATCGTGCTCGCCGGGGGCGCCTTCGAGGCCCTGGCCGGCGACGACGCCCTGCGCGGACCGCTGGTCATCGCGGCCGCCAATCTGGTCTTCGCCGTGGCGCTCTGGGCCGCCGCGCGCTACTGCCGCGGCACGGGCGACGAGCAGGCCATCCGCCTGCCCGCGGCACTCGCCATCGGCCTCGCCCAGTGCCTGGCGATCATCCCCGGTACGTCACGCTCCGGCGTGACCATGACCGCCGGGCTCATGGTGGGGCTGGCGCCGACCGCGGCGGCGCGCTTCTCGTTCCTGCTCTCCATCCCCACCATCGCCATCGCCGGGGCCTGGAAGGGACTCGACCTGCTCACCACCGCGACACCGGTGGACTGGGGCGCGATCGCCATCGGCACCGGCGTCTCCGCCGTGGCAGCCTATGCCTGCATCGCGGCCTTCCTGGCGCTGCTCGACCGCATCGGCATGACCCCGTTCGTGATCTACCGGCTCCTGCTCGGGGCGGTGCTGCTGTTCGTGTTCTGGTAACGCGTCAGCCCAGCAGCGCCAGGACCACCAGCACCACGACCTCGACCAGCACCATGGCGGCACCGGTGGTGTCGCCGGTGATACCGCCGAGCCGCCGCAGGCAGGCCGCACGCACCGCGTAGACCGTCGCCCCGGCGGCAATCAGCGCCACCGGCCCGGCACCGCCGGCCAGCAGGCTCGCCGCCGCGGCCGCCAGCAGCCCCAGGCGCACGGCGGTTGGGTCCGCACCGCCGGCCAGCGCCGTGCCCAGGCCGGCGGAGCGGAGATAGGGTGTCGTCAGGAATAGCGCCGGGGCCGCAGCACGACTGAGCACGCCGGCGACCAGCAGGGCCGCCACCGCACCGGTGCCGGCGAGCGTGGCCACCGCCGCGAATTCCACCAGCAGGACCACGACCACCGCCGCGACGCCCACCGGTCCGCAGCTCGGATCCTTCATGATCGCCAGGGTGCGCTCCGCATCCCCCAGGCCGCCGACCCACGCGTCCGCGCTGTCGGCCAGCCCGTCCAGGTGCAGCGCCCCGGAGACGACCACCAGCACTGCGACCGCCAGCGCCCCGCCGAGCAGCCCCGCCGTGCCGGCGAGCAGCACCGCTGCGGCGGCAAGCAGGCCGATCACGGCACCGACAAGCGGATACCACGCGAGCGAGCGCCCGGTGGTCGCCGCGTCCATCCGCCGCGGCCGCACCGGCAGACGGGTCAGGAAGGCGAAGGCCACGCGCAGCGGCTCCGTCATGCCCGTGACCTCGCGTGGAACACCAGGCTCGGCGCCGGCCGGCCGTTGATGTCGGACTGCACCCGCAGCCGGGTCACGCCGGCGTTCGGCACCTCCAGGCGCAGGACCGCCGCCAGCGGCATGTCGAGGACGTGGGCCAGCAGCATGCGAATGAGCCCCCCGTGGCCCACCACCAGGGTGTGCACGTCGGCGGCGCCGGCGAGCCGTTCCCAGCCGGGGACCACCCGCTCACGGAACCCGGCGAGCGACTCGCCGCCGGGCGGCGTGGCGGCCACCGGATCCGCCCAGTAGGCCTGCATCGCCTCCGGCGTCTGCGCCAGGATCTCCGCGACCTCACGACCCTCCCACTCGCCGAAGGAGATCTCGGTGAAGGCCGGCTCCACGGCCACGGGCGCGCCGATCCGCTCGCCGAGGGCCTCAGCGAATGCCCGGCAACGCGTGAGCGGAGAGGTCACGATCCGCTGCCACGGCGGCGCCTCCGGCACCGCCGCCCACATCTGCGCCCAGCCCTCCTCCGATAGCGGGTCGTCCCGGTGCCCCCGGTAGCGGCGCCCGCCCACCGGCATGCCATGGCGGATAAGATCGATGAACACCGCATCACCGGTGTCGATACGCTGCATCGCTCAGCCCTCCCCGGCGGCCACCGCCGCCTCCTCGAAGGTGGCCATGCCGCCGTGCACCTCGCAGGCCAGACGCAGCAGCGGCACCGCCGCCGCGGCGCCACTGCCCTCGCCGAGCCGCAGCCCGAGCGCAAGCAGGGGGTCGGCGTCCAGTGCCCGGAGCACCGCGCGATGGCCGGGCTCGTCCGAGGTATGGGCGAAGATCAGCCACGGTGCCAACGAGGGCGTGCGCCGGACCGCCGCCAGGGCCGCCACGGTCACGATGAACCCGTCCACCAGGGTCGGCACGCCGCTGGCCGCCGCCCGCTCCATGGCCGCCGCCAGAGCGACGATCTCGAAACCACCGAGGCAACGGAGGGCATCGTCCGGCCCGTTGATAGCATCGCGGTGCCGTGCCAGCCCCTCGCCGATCACCGCCGCCTTGCGGCTGACGCCGGCGGCGTCGAGGCCGGTGCCCGGCCCGGCCAGCTCAGTGGGCTCGGCGTCCAGCAGCGCACACGCGACCGCGGCGGCGGCGGTCGTGTTCGCGATACCCATCTCCCCGCCGACGAACACCTGCGCCCCGGCGTCCACGGCCTCGTCCGCCGCGGCCCGGCCGCTGGCCGAGGCCGCCGCCAGGGCCTCCGCGGACATCGCCGGCCCGACAGTAAAATCGGCTGTCCCGCGGCCGGCACGCGCCAGCGTCACGCCCTCGGGGACCGAGTAGTCGGTGGCTGAGCCGACGTCCACCACCCGCAGCGACGCGCCGAGCCGGTTAGCGAGCACGCTTACCGCGGCACCGCCGGCGGCGAAGTTGGCGATCATCTGCACCGTCACCTCGGCGGGAAAGGCCGACACGCCCCGGGCGGCGACGCCATGATCCGCGGCGAACACCACGATGCCCACCCGGTCCGCCGAGGGGCGCTCGCTGCCCTGGAACCCCGCCATGCGCACGGCCAGTTCCTCCAGCCGGCCCAGTGAACCCGGGGGCTTTGTGAGGTTGGCCTGCCGCGCCCGGGCGCGGTCCATGGCCGCCGTGTCCGGCGGTGCGATCGCTGGGGATGTGCTCATCGCTCGTCCTTCAGTATCTGGGGGAGACCGGCGGTCACGAGGGCGACGCGCTCGCAGCGCTCGGCGACGGCCTGGTGGAGCCGGCCGGCCTCGTCCACGAACCAGCGCGACACCGCGTCGGCGGGGATCACGCCGCCTCCCACATCGTTGCTGACCATCAGCACCCGGCCGGGCAGGCCGGGCAGGGCATCAAGGAGATCGGTACGGGCGTCAGGCCAGGCGTCCGGCTGCTCCAGGAACCGCGTCAGCCACAAGGTCAGGCAGTCCACCAGCAGACAGCGTCCGGGCGCGGCCTCGCCGGCAAGCACCCCGGCGAGATCCATATCAGTCTCGCGGGTCCGCCAGTGGACGGGACGACGATCCCGGTGGCGGCGGATACGCTCGGCCATCGCGTCGTCACCGGCACAGGCGGTCGCGACGTAGACGACGTCGGCCGTCTCCGCCGCCCTGGATTCGGCATAACGGCTCTTGCCCGACTTCACGCCACCGAGTACGAGCTCGCGCATCCGCCATCCCTCCTGACCCAACGGAAGCCGCGAGGATACCAGCTTTGACGCAGGCCCCGCCGCGGGTTGGACGCGCGTGGCCGGCACACCGCACACTAATCCGTCCAGAGGCATTCCCACACGTCAGGGCACCGCGGGACCGCGGCGACAGGTGCGCCGATACAGCCACCCGTTCGGGCCCCCGGGCGCCGGCGCGGCTGACGCATGGCAATGCCTCCGGCAAGATCGCCCATCCGCCTTATGGCACCCACCAGCCACGAGAGGGACAGCATGGAATACCGCCAACTCGGGGATACCGACGTACGGGTCAGCCGGCTCTGCCTGGGCACCATGACCTGGGGCCACCAGAACACCGAGGCCGAGGCCCACGCCCAGATGGATGCCGCCCGCGAGCGCGGGATCAACTTCTTCGACACCGCCGAAATGTACCCCGTGCCGAGCCACGCGGACACCTGGGGCACCACGGAGCGCTACATCGGCAGCTACTTCGCCGCCGGCGCGCCCCGCGACTCGGTGTTCCTGGCGACCAAGTGCGTCGGCCCGGGGGTGAAGCACATCCGCGACGGCAGGCCGAGCTACGACGCCCAGGGACTGCGCCAGGCCCTGGAGGGCAGCCTCCGGCGCCTGCAGACGGACTACGTCGACCTCTACCAGCTCCACTGGCCCAAGCGTCCGAGCAACTACTTCGGCCGCCTGGGCTACACCTATCCCGAGGAGGACGTGGAGCCGGGGATCGAGGAGACCCTGCGCGCCCTCGCGGACCTCGTCGACGAGGGCAAGATCCGCTATATCGGCCTCTCCAACGAGACCCCCTGGGGCGTGATGCGTTTCCTCCAGCTCGCCGAGCGTCACGGCCTGCCCCGGGTGGTCTCGGTGCAGAACCCGTACAGTCTGGTCAACCGCAGCTTCGAAGTGGGACTGGCGGAGATCGCGCACCGCGAGTACACCGGGCTGCTGGCCTACTCCCCCCTAGCCTTCGGCGCGCTCACCGGCAAGTACCTGAACGGCGCACGCCCGG
Organism: Arhodomonas sp. KWT; assembly: GCF_010993615.1. Lineage (NCBI taxonomy): Bacteria > Pseudomonadati > Pseudomonadota > Gammaproteobacteria > Chromatiales > Ectothiorhodospiraceae > Arhodomonas > Arhodomonas sp. KWT. The sequence continues at coordinate 38,611 of NZ_WNXE01000007.1, forward strand.
AGGGCGCCCGCCTGACCCGCTACACCCAGTTCAAGCGCTACCTGGGCGAGCCCGGCGAGACGGTAACGGCACGCTACGTCGCGCTGGCACGGGAGCACGGACTGGACCCGGCGCAGATGGCCCTCGCCTACGTCAACTCGCGGCCGTTCCTCACCAGCAACATCATCGGCGCCACCACCATGGAGCAGCTCCACAGCAACATGGACAGCGAGACGCTGGCGCTGCCGGAGACGGTGATCGAGGGCATAGAGGCGATCCACCGGGACAACGCCAACCCCTGCCCCTAGCAGGGCCACCGGGAAACAGCGCGGCGCGGGACTCGGCATCCGCGCCGCGTTGCGGTAGGCTTTTGATATCCGGGCCGGGGCCTGCCCCCGGGCCCATGCCGACCGCCAGGAGGGCGGAAGGCGATGACGCGCCGCACCGGCGCGATCCGGCGATCGACCAGGGACGGTGACACATGCCCGACGACACCTCTGCGGACCGGCTGCTCGATCATTTCGACGTCGAGCTCACGCAGCACCAGCGGCTGCTGCGCCTGGAGCTCGGCGCACCGGCCGGGCTGCTCCCCCACCGCCTGGTCGGCGAGGAGGCGGTGAGCGCCCCCTTTCGCTACCGCCTCGACTGCCTCTGCCAGCGCGGCGATCTCGAGCTCAAGCACCTCATCGGCGCCCCCGCCCGGCTCGCCATCCGCCAGGCCGACGCCAGCGAGCGCCCCCTCCACGCCCTCGTCGCCGAGGCCGCCCGCCGGCCGCGGTGGCCACGCTCATGGATCACTACGTCCACGACGCCATCGCCGGCTTTCTCGCCGACGATCGCACAGAGGTGATCGGCCACATCAAGGACCTGGTGCGGTACAAGCAGCTGCTCGACGGCGACGAGCGCTTTGCCCTCAATGCCCGGCGCCTCGGCATCTCGCTCAGCGACGAGGAGCAGGGCTACGCCGCCTACTACGAGCGCACCGGGCGGATACCCCCCGGCATGCCCGTCGACGCCCGCGAGCCGTCCTGGCTCGGCGCCGGCTACCTGCGCTCGCGCCGCATCTACGCCGGCGCCGATGATGTGCTGCTGACGCAGGCCTCTCCCAGCACAGCGCCCGGCCTGGCCCAAGGCGGGGCGGCTACGCGTTCGCAAAGCACCGCATAGGGCAGCCCCCGGGACACACCCGTGGCGTCCCGGGCCCATGGTCCCGCACCGCCCCCCGCGACGGTCGCGGCGACCCGTGCTAACCGGTGCCGCTTGCCTCCCGCCTGCGGCGCTCCGCCCACACCACCAGGGCCAGGGTGGCCGCTCCCATCACGAAGCCGGTGAATACCGGGCCCAGGGCATGCCCGAAAAACCGGAAGAACTGGGTGTAGCCCTGGATGACGAGGAATGTCCAGGCATAGCCACGCAGCATCCGCAGCCGGTAACGGATTCCAAGCGACATGAGCGCGGCATTGAGACCGAGCCAGGCGAGGTTGAACAGCCACAGTTCCCCGGCACCGGCCCGGTGAAAGCCATCCGACAGCTCGAAGCTGCCGAACAGGGACAGCAGCCACAGCGCCATCTCCGCAAAGAACACCCCGGCGGACAGCCACACCAGGAAAAAGCCGCGATAGCGGGCCAAAGGCCCCGCCTCCGCCAGTCGGTGGAGCCCGCCGGCGAGAGCGACGGCGAGACCGGCCAGAAGGAAACGCAGCGGATAACTCATCCCGAACCAGTACACGCCCCAGCCCGAGGCATAACCGGTGGCCCCGCCGAACCAGGCGAAGAACACCACCGCCGCCGCGATCAGGAGCAGCAGGTTGTCCAGCACGTACGCCAGGACCAGGAGCACCCCCAGGTCGATAAGCAGCAGCGCCGGCCAGTTGCCGGAGCCGGCCGAGATGATCGCCCCCACGGTAAAGGTCAGGGCGATCACCAGCAGGCCGCCCAGAAGCTCCAGGCCCCGGGGTGTCCAGTGGTAACCGCCGCGCCGCCTGAGCCGGAGGCCGCCCGCGAAAGCGGCGACGACGCAGACACCGAGCACCGCGGCGAGCCTTGCCAGCGAGAAACCGAGCAGCTCACGGCCCAGCAGGACCACGCCGGCCGCGGCACTGATACCGCCGAATATCGCGAACCACCGCCCCAGCGAACGCCAGTCCCAGCCGGCATCGGGATAACGGGCCGCAAGGGCGGAGAACCCGGCGTCGTCGAGCACACCTTCGCGTCGCAGCGCCGCAAGCTCACGGCGCACCCGCCGTCTGAAGCGCGCGGGACTCATGACGCCCGCCCCGCGCCGAAGCGCTCACACATGCCCCCGATGCCGACACCGAGCAGTCCGCAGACCAGCAGGAACCCCCCGATGGAGACCTCGTCCCAGAACCGTTCGAACAGCCGCGTATACACATCGATAGCCAGGAAAACGACGCCGAACCCGGTGAAGCGTCCGTCCCGGAGCACCGCCCCGGCCACGATCTGGGCGACGCCGGCGGCGCTGAACGCCAGCACCCAGCCGGTGCCTCCGGGCCGTATGGAGAGTATCCAGAGGCAGAGATTGAAATAGACCAGCCCCCAGACCAGCCAGAGATGTCCGAAACCGACCTGGCGTCGCAGCCAGCGCCTTTCGCCCACCGACTCGTGCAGGACACCGAACACGACCGCCGTGAGACCGGCGACCGCCATGTCCCGTTCATTCTGGATGTCCAGGAAATAGCCACCATGACCGATATAGCCATGACGGGTGCCCGCCCAGTGGAAGAGCAGAAGCAGCCCCAGGAACAAGGGCCACCGCAGGGCGTTCGAATAGGCCACCGCCAGGGCGGCAATCGCCGTGAGCAGCATCGCCAGCAGCGGGATGTCCGCCCCGCCCCCGCCGCCAAGACCGAAGTACAACAGCAACGCCCCGGCGTAACCAGCCGCGAGCGCAAAGGTGATGAGCACCCCGCCGGTGACGGTCAGCCCCCGGCGTCGATCCCGCGCCAGGCCGATCCCCGCCCAGCCGGCAGCGAAAGCGGCGGCCAGTACCAGCACGGCCAGGGCAACGGGGGAGGCGCTCTGCAGCAGGATCCCCACCCCGGCGAGGGAAGAAGCGGCAAGCAGGACTACCGCGATCCCCCCCAGCAACCGGACCGCCATTGCCCCGGCGCCCTCCGCGTCAGCGTATCGCGCAGCGAGACGTGCGGCCAGATCGTCGTCGACCACGCCCTGGTGCCGCCACGCCGCGACCTCCGCGGCCATGCGTTCACGGAATCCCTGCGCCATGCCTCCGCCCTGTTCCATCGGTCCGTCGCGTCGGTGAGGCGCCCGCCGACCCGTGACCGGACCGCTGCATCGAACGCCTGTTGCTCGCCAGCGCATCGCCGTCCAGGCCCCTGCGAATACCGCCCATCGGCCACTGCCACGACGTTCGCCGCCAGGCCTTAAGGCACCGCCCCGCCGTGCCGATACACCGTCGACACCACGAACCATAAAGCTTAACCACCATTACTCGTTCGCGGTAGGAACTGCTCACGTTGACTGCCCGGGGAACTACATCGATGATGACTTGGCTCAAATCCAGCCTGCGTAACTGGCTGCTGGCATCCGTCGGCCTGGCGATGGCCGTGGTCTGCATTACGGCGGTGATCGCCGTGGTGCGGCTCAACACGAGCATCGGCGACTACGAACGCCTGCTCACACGCTACGTCCACGCCGAGACCGAGATCCTCGCGACCAACCGGCTGTTCAAGCAGCAGGTCCAGGAGTGGAAGAACGTACTGCTGCGCGGCAGTGACGACGCTCAGCGCGAGAAGTACTGGCGCCAGTTCCGCGAGACCGAAGGCGAGGTGCAGTCCCGCATCGAGGACCTGATTGCTGCGGCCCCGACGCCGGCGATCCGCTCGACACTGCAGAAATTCCTCACCGCCCACGAGAACATGGCCGAACAGTACCGGCAGGGCTACAAGGCGTTCGTCGATAGCGGCTTCGACCACCGTGCCGGCGACACCGCGGTCCGTGGCATCGATCGCGGACCGACCGAGCTGCTGAGCAAGGCAGCTGACCAGATCGGCACGCTCACCCGCCAGCAGCGCGAAGCCGCGTCCCGGACGGCCGGTATCGCCACCGACTGGAGCCTGCCCGTCATCGTCGGCGTCTCCATCGTGGCCCTGGCTCTGCTGTTCTGGATGCTCAACCGCAGCGTGGTACACCCCACCCGCCGGCTCGCCGACGCCATCGACGCGTACTCCCACGGCGACTTCCGGAACGACACCGGCGTCGACCGCGCAGATGAACTCGGCCGCCTCTCCGAGGGTTTGAAGGGCATGCGCAGCAACATCACCGACATGCTCGCACGGATGCAGGAAGCGGCCCGGTCGCTCGCCGAGACGGCGCAGGAGCTGACCCGGACGGCGTCCGGTCTCGCGGACGACAGCTCCGAGGTACGCTCGCGCACCGAAGGCAGCGCCAGCTCCATCTCGGAGATGTCCGCCACGATCCAGGAAGTCGCCCGCAATGCCTCTGATGCCGCCTCCGCCGCGGACCAGGCGGGCGACAACACCCAGAGTAGCCTCCGGGCGATGGACGAGAACGTCACGGCCGTCAAGCACATGGACGATCTCGTGAGCGAGCTCGGTAACGCCATGGAGCAGCTGCAGCAGGACACCACCGAGATCGGCACCGTACTCGAGGTCATCCGCGGCATTGCCGAGCAGACTAACCTCCTCGCCCTCAACGCCGCCATCGAGTCCGCGCGGGCCGGCGAGCACGGCCGCGGCTTCGCGGTGGTGGCCGAGGAGGTACGCACCCTCGCCCAGCGTACCCAGGAATCCACCGAGGAGATCCGCCAGACCATCGAGAAGCTCCAGTCCGCGGCGACCACCGCGGGCGACCTCACCCGGAAGGGACGCGAGCGCGCCGGATCGACGCTGGAGCAGGCCGAGTCCACCGCGACGGCCATCCGCGACGTCGAGACGGCCGTTTCGACCATGCGGGATCTCAACCTGCAGATCGCCACCGCCACGGAAGAGCAGAGCACCGTCTCCGAGGACATCAACCGGACCATTACCGAGGTCGCCGAGCTGACCTCGCGCTCCGACGAAGGGGCGCAGGGCATCAGCCACGCGGCCGGGGAGCTCGACAGTCTTTCCCGCCGACTCGACGAGATGTTCCGCCGCTTCCGCATCGCCTGATGCCGGGGGGGGGCGCTTCCGCCGCCCGTCAGACCGCCGTTGCAGCGACGGCGGTCGCTTCCTATACGTGAAGCAGGCTTGCCTCAGGGCATCCGGAACAGGTGGAGGAGGTCCCGCGATGGCTGTCGGTCACGACCCCGTGGTCGGGGACTGGTACATGACCCCGTCAGGGGACAGCTTCGAGGTCGTCGCCTTCGAGAGCGATGACGATAGCATCGAGATCCAGTACTTCGACGGTGCCGTGGAGGCACTGGACATGGAGACCTGGCTCGATATCAGCGCCCGTCCCATCGAGCCCCCGGAGGACTGGTCCGGCTCCATGGACGTCAGCCGCGAAGACGTCGGCACCGAGGACGTCCCCCAGCCCCACTCCGCATCCAGCCCGCTGGACGACCCGGACCTTTAACCCCGCTGCACCGCCGCGGTGTCGCCATACGCGGACACACCGCCACCGGCCAGCACGGCTATCCGGCGGTCGTTGACGGCGTACGCCCCCGATCCCATCGTCGCAGGCAGAGGGCCCCGCCGGAGAGGCCTGGTGCATCGACGGCGGGTCAATGCGGGTGACGGGGCCATAGAGCGGCCGTGGGTACGGCGCATCGCCGATGGCACCCCGGCCGGTACCGAACTCACCCCCGGACAATGGAGAACCGGAATGCGACGCACCCTTTTTCTCGCCCTTGCCCTTATGCTCGGATTCGGTCTGGTCGCCTGTGACGACGAAGGCCCCGCGGAGAAGGCGGGCGAGCAGGTGGACGAGGCCGTCGAAGATACCGGCCAGGCGATCGAGGAGGCCGGCGACGAGATGGAGGAAACCACGGACAACATGAGCGACGGCAACTGACACCCCTTCCCTTATCGGGTACGGGTGCGGCATCGACCGCCCCGTGCCCATCACACAGCGACCGGGACAAAAGACAATGAAAACCCTTGGACGCATATTCCTGTCCGGACTCGCCGCGGTCGTGCCGATCGCCCTGACCTTCGCGCTACTGGCATGGCTGGGTCTGTATGCCGAGCGCGTACTCGGCGCGATCAGCGAGTGGCTGCTGCCGGACACCCTGGCCTTCCCGGGTCTGGGACTGCTGCTGGGTGTCGCGCTGGTCTTCGGCGTGGGCGTGCTGATGCAGGTCTGGATCGTGCGCCGGCTGTTCGATCTGAGCGAGCGCCTGCTGGAACACATCCCGCTGATCAAGACCATTTACGGCTCGATCCGCGACGTCATGCAGATGTTCTCCCCCCACGACGGCCAGGACACCGGCCGCCCCGTGCTCGTGCGCGTGCCGGGCCGCTCCGAGGCGGTGCTCGGCTTCCTGACCCGGGACGGGCTCGGCGATGCCCTGGGCGGCGAGGACATGGTGGCGGTGTATCTGCCCATGAGCTACCAGATCGGCGGCTTCACCCTGGTGATGCCCCGGGGACAGGTCGAGCCCGTGGACATGGGCGCACAGGACGCCATGCGCTTCGTGCTGACCGCCGGCATGGGCGTGTCCGAGCGGGGCTCCAATGGTGCTAACCAGGGGGAACATTATGAGCGGTGAGCTCCCGCTGCTGGAGATGCTTGCCCGCCTGTCGGCAGCGACGGGGCTGGCGATGCTGCTGGGCCTGGAGCGCGAGCTCCGCGGCAAACCAGCCGGGCTTCGCTCGCACATGCTGGTGGCGCTCGGCGCGGCATCGTTCATGCTCATCGGCATGGACATCCTGCTCTCCGCCGCGGAGGGCAAACCGGGGGCCGCCAGCATCGACCCCACCCGCATCATCGAGGGCGTGATCGGCGGCATCGGCTTCCTTGGGGCCGGCAGCATCATTCGTAGCAACACCGGTATTCAGGGCATCACCACCGGTGCCGCCATCTGGACCGTCGGCGCCATCGGGGTCGCCTGTGGCGCCGGCGAGCTGGCGCTGGCGGCCGTCGTCACGGCGCTGGCGCTCGTCATCGTCGTGGTGCTGGGCCTGTTCGAACGCGGCGTGATCGAGGAGGGCCAGGACCCGTGAGCCGGCGGGTTACGGCACCGCGGCAGGCCGGCGATGGCGGCTGCCGCGGTGCCAGTAGCGGCTCAGCATGGGCTTGACGCTGATCCCGTGGACCAGGATCGAGAGCGTCACCACGATAAGCGTGATGTGGATCAGCTCCAGCGCCACGGACTCGCTCAGGCCCTGGTCGATGGCATACATCAGGTAGTAGAGCGAGCCGATCCCGCGCACGCCGAACCAGGCCGTCATCATCCGCATGCGCCGCGGCGCGCGGCTGCCGAGCAGCCCAAGCCAGACCCCGAGCGGCCGCGCGACCAGGAACAGGAACAGCGCCGTGGCCACCGCACGCCAGCTCCAGGAGTTGAGGAACAGCGTGCCGCCGACGAGCAGGATCACCACCACCTCGCTGAAACGTTCGAGCTGCTCCTTGAACAGCAGCGACGCGTCGGTAATGCGGTTTCGCGCCAGCGGCTCGGCACGGACCTCCGTCTGGCGCAGGGCGACAGCGGCGGCAAACACGGCCAGGAACCCGTAGGCATGGATGCTCACGGTGAGGCCGTAGACCGTCGCGATGAGCCCCAGGCCCACGAAATCGTCCATGAGCACCGCGTCGGGCCAGCGCCGGCGCACCTCGACCGCAGCATGCCCGACGAGCACACCCGCCGCCAGGCCGATGCCCACGCCGGCGGCACTCGCCCACAGCACGTCCCGCAACACCCAGGCCGTACCGGCCTCTCCCAGCGGATGGATACCCAGCAGCCCGAGCCCCAGCAGCACGAACGGGAAGGCGGTGCCATCATTGAGCCCCGCCTCCGAGGTCAGCGCCAGACGCAGGCGGTCCCGGTCCCCCGGATGGCGCACCTGCACGTCGGTGGCGAGCACCGGGTCCGTGGGCGCGAGGATCCCCGCCAGCAGGATCGCCGCCCCGGCGGAGAGCCCGAGGACGACGTAACCAAAAACGGCCATCACGGCGATGGTCACGGTCAGCGCCACCGTGGCCAGCAACGCCGTGGTGCGCCAGCGGCGCAGGCTGAACGGTCCCGGCATCTTCACGCCCGCCGTGTACAGGGAGAGCAGCACCGCGAGTTCGGTGATCAGCTCCAGGGTCTGCGACTGCTTGAGCGGGTTGAAGTGATAGGCCTGGAGCAGCGTGGGCCCGGCCACCAGACCCACACCCAGGTAGAGCATGGCGGTAGTCACGGGCAGCCGGTCGACGGCCGACCGGGTGAACCCCATGGCCACGAGCAGCAGTCCGATCAGCAGGAATGCCATCGCGCTGGTCATCGTCTCGTGTCACCTCGTCGGAATGATGGCAGGGCGGCCCGCGCCAAACCGCGACGGACCGGGGGAGGATCATAGGCTGCCACGAACCGCATGGCGATGCCGTCGCCGCCGGACGGCGCGGTACCGGCGGCCGTCGCCGGGCGGTGACGCCACGGCTCTCCCGCCGTCCCGGGACGGGGTGCCGCATCGGACCGGTCGCGTCTCACCGCGAAGGCCGGGGCAGCAGGACGACGCCCGTTCGGGCTGTGACGGTGCGCGGTACGGCGACCGTCCCGCGGCCTGTTGTGTTGTTGCCGGCGACCCATCGCACCTGACCCGGGGATCCCTCGTTACGCCGGGGCGTCAGGCCCACACGAGAACGCCCGCCGGCACGGGGGCACCGGCGGGCGTGTGGGACCGGCAGACGTGGCAGGTGCACGTGCCGGCGAGCGACTACTGGCGCAGTGCTTCGACGGAGATGTTGATCTCCGCGGTCTTGGGCTCCGGAATGTTGTTGTCGGCGAAATAGGTCAGCCCGAAATCCGCCAGATTGATCGTGGCGCTGGCGGAGAAGGCACGCCGGAAGTTCCCCCAGGGATCCTTGCGCGCGGCGAGCTCCTGGACCTTGAACTCCACCGTGTGGGTGTTGCCCTTGATGGTCAGCTCACCGGTGAGCTTCGCGGAGTCCGGACCGGTGGGCTCGTAGGAAGTGCTCACGAACTTCGCCGTCGGGAACTCCCCGGTCTCGAACAGGCCGTCGCGTTCACGCAGGTGCTTGTTGCGCTCGGCGTGAAAGGTGTCGACGGACTCGGTCTGCACCGTGAACTCCGTCGAGCTCGCGGCACGGTCCTCCGGATCGTAGGTGATGGTGCCGGAGAAGTCGTGGAACACCCCGGGCATCCACGAGAACCCGATATGGCTGGTCTTGAAGGTAATGAACGTATGTGCCGTATCGAGCTTGTACTGCTCGGGAGCGGCCTGGGCGGCGGTGACGCCGAACGCCAGCAACGTGGCGGCTATTGTCGTCAGGATGCGCTTCATCGGTCCCTCCTGGTGATTGTGACTCTCGATGGATTGCTCGGAACTCACCGGCCGGGACGGAGCATGCGTACCAGCGTGCGGTCCCGGTCGACGAAATGATGCTTGAGGGCGGCGAGGGCGTGGACCGTGGCGATCAGCACCAGTGCCCAGGCGCCATAATAATGGATCGCACCGGCCAGCTCCTCCTGCTGCTCCACGCCGGAGACGAGGGCCGGCACCTCGAACCAGCCGAACACACTGACCGCATCGCCCTGCGCCGTGGTGATCAGATAGCCGGCGGCGACGACACCGAGCATCAGCGCGTACATGACCCAGTGGGCCGCCAGCGCACCGGCGCGCTCCCAGCGTGCCATGCCGGTCTCGAAGGCCGGCCGCGGGTTGAGCCCGCGCCAGATCAGGCGCGCGAGCACGGCCGCACCCACGAGCACGCCGATGGAGCGGTGGATGTCAGGGGCGGTGGTGTACCAGGGGTGGTAATAGGAGAGGTCCACCATCCACAGCCCCAGGCCGAACAGGCCGAGAATGGCCGCGGCGATGAGCCAGTGAAGCACGATGCTGACCAGTCCGTACGCCGATGTCGTATTGCGCCACACTGTCGCGTCCCTCGATCACGGTTGCGCAGGCCAGACCGCCTTGGCGACCCCGCCTGCCTGACGCCGTCAGTCTCCGCACCGTGCCGGCGCCCGGCAAGCGGGCACACATCAACATATTGTTAACCATATGGAAACCATTGCCGGCCACAGCCCGTTCGGCCGGAAAAGTGCGGAAACGATAAGCCGGAGCTAATCCGCGTCCCCACCGCCGTCGGGCTCGAGGCGCAGCTCCCGCCCCCGCTCGTCGCAGGTCAGCAGGGTCACCGGCCGGCGCCACACCCGGTAAATGTAGTCGAGCACATGGCGCGCCCGCGCCAGGTCCAGCCCCCGCCCGTCGTCGGCAACGTTCTGACGCAGCACCAGGCCGCCGTCGCGCTGTAGCTCCTCGACCACCACCCGCGGCGCACCGAAGTTGTACTTCGGCCCGAGCAGGGTCTCGTGCAGCTCGGCAAGGTTGGAATCGGTCACCCGGATCTGGCCGTCCTGGCGCGCCGCATAGACGAACAGCTCCAGCTCCCGGGCCCGCTCGGCGGTGAGGTAGTTGCGCACGAAGCCGAAGTCGTCCTCCTGGCTCATCACCGCCCGGGCCGCCTCCAGGCCGTCGTTCTCGACGATGTGCTGCCAGAGCACGTAGCCCAGGTGATACGGATTGACCTGCAGTGAGATGCGGCTGTCGCCGCCGTAGGGCCGGACCACGTCGGAATGCGTCTTCATGCAGTCCACGTACGCCTGCGAGGGCAGGAAGTCCGCCTCGCGCAGCAGCCGCGCGTGCCAGTAGCTCGCCCAGCCCTCGTTCATGATCTGGCAGTTGAACACCGGCTGGAAGTAGTACGCCTCCTTGCGTACCGCGAGGAAGATGTCGCGCTCCCAATCCTCCATCTCCGGGGCGTACTGGGCGATGAACCACAGCAGGTCGCGCTCGGGGTGCGGCGGGATCCTCGGCGGCGCCCGGTGCTGCGGGGCGTCGCCGAGCCCTTCCGCCTCCCCGGGTAGCATGGCGTAGCGGTCCTGGAACTCCGGCTCCGCGTCAGCCTCCGCCGTCCCGGCGCCGGCCGCGGAACGGGTGCTCTCGTAGCGCGGGCGGTTGAGGGGCTGGTCGGTGTCGATGTGCGGCTCCAGCGCCAGGGCCGCGTCCAGCACCGCCTCGACGCGCCGCTCGCCCACGGTCTCGATCACCTCCTCGATACGGTGCGCGTGCGCCGCCGCCTGCTCGACGATGTGGTAGCCCACCTGGGACTGGCTGTGGGCGAACAGCAGGTTGTTGCGCGAGAAGTCTGCGTGCCCGAGCACGTGGGCGACGACCAGGGTGTTCTCCTCGACGCTGTTGGTGTCCACCAGGAACGCCCGGTTGGGATTGCCCGGGAAGACCACCTCGAAGATTCGCGAGTGCCCCATACGGTGCTGGACCATCTGGTAGATCCAGCGCACGCCGAACGACCAGTGCGGCATACGCACCGGCAGCCCGTAGACGGCGATCTCGGTCATGAATGCCGAGGGCACCAGCTCGAAGTCGACGGGATAGTGCTCCAGCCCCAGCTCCCGGGCCAGGGCCTCCATCCTCGGAACCGCCTGCTCCAGGGTCAGGGTCATATCAAACCGCCTCCGCCGCGTCCGCCTGATCGGTGAAGAACGCCCGGATCGCCGGCCAGATATCGCCGTCGTCGCTGAGCGCGTAGCTGCCGCAGGGCACGCCCAGCGCCGCGAGCTCGCGCCAGATGATGGCGACCTCGGTATCGAGCCGCCGGTGCCCGGCGTGGGACACCTCGGCATAGCCCATGAAGTTCATCTGCGGCGCCAGCCGCGCGAGTATCTCCGTCGCCTTGCCACGATCCTCGCTGAAGTTGTGGCCGTCGGTGGCGTAGAAGAGATAGCAGTTGTAGCGCGACGGGTCGTAGCCCGCCTCCAGCTCCTCCTCGACCTTCAGCAGCCCGGAGGAGCTGCGTGTGCCACCCTGGCCGTGGACCTGGAAGAAGGCCTCCTCCTCGAAGGTCCACGCCTCCACGGTGTGCGCGACAAACACCGTCTCCACCGCGGAGAACTGCCGGCGGATGCCCGCCAGGGCCCAGAAGAAGAACGTCTTGGCGAGCTTGCGGCAATGCTCGTCCATGCTCGATGAGACGTCCAGCAACAGGAAGACGACCGCATTGGTGCTCGGCTTGCGCCGGCGTGCGAGCTGGCGGAAGCGCAGATCGTCGTTGCTGATCGGCACCGCCCCGGGGCCCGTGGCGCTGCGCCGCTTGATCGCCTCGCGCATGGTACGGCGGCGGTCGAGCCGCGAGCGCGCCCCGCGACGGTCCCAGCCCTCGCGGATCAGCTCGTCGGTCTCGACGCTGTCGCCCTGCTTGGGCTGGAGATTGGGCAGCTCCAGCTCCTCCCACAGCCAGTCGAGGATGTCGTCGACGCGGAACTCCAGCACGAAGGTCACGCCGCCGTCGCCCTCGCCCGCGCCCTCTTCGCCGCCGGCCCCCGGGTGCCCCGGCTGGGCGGGACGAAGCACGTCACCGGGCTCCGCCTGGCCCTGGCCAGCGCCCTCCTGCTCGCTCGGGTCACGGAGCCGGAAGCGGTAGTGCTCCATGAACTTCACCGGCACCTGGACGGTGCGGTTGTCCGGCCGGGACAGGATGTCGGAGCCAGCCACCAGGTCGGGGAGCTGCTCGCGCACCGCCTCGCGCACACGGCGGTTGTGACGGAGCCAGTCCCGGGTGCCCCGGGAGAAGAGGTCGTACCAGTGGCCGTCGGCGTCGCTGCCGTGGGTCTCGATGAGCGTCATTGCGCCCTCCTCGCCCGCCGATGCGGGCTGTCTCGCGCTATTCCTGGGACAGCAGCGTGGTCACGTAGTTGAGCGCCTCCCGTGCGCCGTGACGGTCGTAGCCGTAGTCGCCGATCAGCCGCTCCTCGACGGCGGCGATCTTCTCCTTCGCCTCCTCGTCCGGGCGGGTCACCGAGGTCACCAGACGCAGCACGTCGCGGCGCTCCTCGAACAGATAACGCTCCATGGCCTCCTTGAGCCGGGTGTGGGAGTCGAGCGTGAAGCTCTCGCCGCGCTTGTAGGCGACCATCGCCTTGCGCACCACCTCCTGGCGGAAGGTGTTCTTGCCGGCGTCGGAGATGTTGATCTTCTCCTCCACCGAGCGCAGAAAGCGCTCGTCCGGCGGCCGCGACTCGCCGGTGATGGGGTCGTTGACCTCGCGGTTGTCCAGGGTTGCCTCCACCTCGTCGAGGTACTTCTCCAGCAGGCTAGCGCTCTCCTCCTCGAAGGAGACGAACAGCGCCTTGTGCACGTCCTCCTTGACCCAGTGGTTGTAGAAGTCCTTGCGCGCGGTGACGAGGAAGTCCACCCACGCCCGCTTCTGCTTGGACTCGATGCGGGCGTCGTTCTCGATGGCATCCTTGAGGGTGACCAGCACCTCCATGCTGGTGAGGCTGCTGACGTCGCTGCGCGAGATCGCGTTGGACAGCGCGTTGACCACGAACCGGGGCGACACGCCGGAGAGCCCCTCGTCCTCGTGCTCGTGCTGCACCCGCTCCTTCTCGCTCGCCGAGACCCCCTCGACCCCCTCATCGGCATACAGGTGCACCTTCTTGGAGAGGTCCAGGTCCTCGCGCTCGGAGGGCTTGAGCCGCGATAGCACCGCGAACACCGCCGCCACCTCCAGGGCATGCGGGTCGAGGTGGACCTGCTGGAAGGTCGGGGCCTGGGCGATGAGCTTGCGGTAGATCCGGGCCTCATCGTGGTAGTTGAGGGTGTAGGGCACCTGGATGATGACCATGCGGTCGAGCAGGGCCTCGTTCTCCTTCTCCTGGAGGAACTTGCGGAACTCCGCCAGGTTGGTGTGGGCGATGATGGTCTCGTCCACGTGGATCAGCGGGAAACGCGAGACCTTGACGTTCTTCTCCTGCGTGAGGGTGAGCAGGAGGTAGAGGAACTCCCGCTTGACCTTGAGGATCTCGATCATCTCCAGCAGCCCGCGGCTGGCGGCGTAGACCGCACCGGACCAGCTCCATGCCCGCGGGTCGCCCTCGTCGCCGTACTCCGAGACCTTGGCGAGGTCGACGGAGCCGATCAGATCGGCGATATCCGCCGTGGTCGGATCATGAGGGGCATACGTGCCGACACCCACGCGGTTGGCCTCGGAGAGGAAGACCCGCTCCACCGGGTACTGCATGAAATCGCCCTCGTACTCGCGCTCGAGCACCGAGCGGCAGTACGGCGAGAGATCGCCCTGGATGTCCACGCCGTAGGTCTCGCGGAACTCCGCACGCAGGGTGTAGGGCACGAGGTTCAGCGGGTTCTCGTGCAGCGGCGAGCCCTTGAGCGCGTAGAGGGCCCCCTCCTCGGTGTGGCTGTATTCCTCCAGCCCGCGCTTCAACAGGATCACGAGGCTGGACTTGCCGCCGGAGGGCGGGCCGAGCAGGAGCAGCAGCCGGCGGCCGACCTCGGAGCCCGCGCTCGCGGCCTTGAAGTAGTCCATGATCCGGCGCAGCGGCCGGTCCATGCCGAAGAGCTCGTGGGAGAACAGCCGGAACTCCTCCCCCTCGGGCGTGGCTTCGGCCTCCCGGCGCTGCATCCAGCGCAGCATGTCCCAGACATACTGGTGGCTGCTGCGCGTAGCCAGCCCGGGCTGCTGCACGACGACCTGCTCCAGGTAATCCGCGAACGTGCCCTCCCACTGCTTCGCCCGGTGCTCACGGGTGAAGGCGCTCAGGGAATCCAGGAACTGCTCATGCCGCTCGCGCGGATTGCCGTTCGTGCTCGACATACCATCTCCTCCGTCACGGATTCGCCCGTCGGGACGCCCCCTGTGGAGACCCTCGGGACGAGGGCCTGTGATGGTTAGAGTGCGCCGGCGCGCTCAAGGTTTCCCGTCCGCCGCGTTATCACACCCCTACCGGAACTTGTAGCACACAGCCGCGGCGCAGGTGACAGGGACGGGGTCTCACGTCGAACACTTCACAGGCGTGCAGGGAAGGCGTACTTTCGCCGATCGGGACCTCTACCTGCCGCCCGGAACGGCGGCAGTTCCCAACATAGCAACGGATACCCAGGCGGATGCGCGCGCTCATCGTCTCCATCACGGCGTTGCTCGGCTCGACGGTCATCCTCATGACCGGCAGCGGGCTGCTCGGCACACTGCTGTCCGTGCGCATGGGCATCGAGCAGTACAGCCCCGGCATCACGGGCCTGGTGATGTCCGCCTACTTCGCCGGGCTCATGCTCGGCGCCCTCGGCGCCGGCGCGGTGATCCGCCGGGCCGGGCACATCCGCGCCTTCGCGGTCTTCGCCGCACTGGTCACCGCCGCCACGCTGGTGCACGCGCTGTGGATCGACCCCTGGGTCTGGGGCGCTCTGCGGGTGATCAGCGGCTTCTCCCTGGCCGGGCTGTACATGGTCATCGAGAGCTGGCTCAATGAGCGTGGCGCCGGCGGCGCCCGGGGCCGGCTGTTCTCCCTCTACCAGGCCACCAGCTACCTCGGCCTGGGCCTCGGTCAGCTCCTCATCTCCGTGCGCCCGGCGAGCGGACCGGAGCTGTTCATGCTCAACGCCGTATTGCTGGCGCTGTGCCTGGTGCCGGTGAGCCTCACCCGCGCCATCCACCCGACACCGCCGGAGCGCACGCCTATGGCGCTCGCGCTGGTCTGCCGCGGCTCTCCGCTCGGGGTGTTCATCTGCCTGGGGGCGGGCATCGTCAACGGCTCCGCGTTCGCGCTGGCACCGCTGTTCATCGTCGACCACGTGGGCCTGCAGAGCGTCGCCGTGTTCATGAGCGCCGTGATCCTCGGCGGCATGCTGCTGCAGTACCCCATCGGCCACCTCTCCGACGTCTTCGACCGGCGACGCCTGCTGGTGGCGGTGAACCTGGCGCTGGCCGCCTTCGCGGTGGTGATGCTGTTCGTCGCCAACAGCGGGCTGACCGTGCTCGCCGCGGTCGGCCTGGGCTACGGCGGCCTGACCTTCACGCTCTACCCGCTGGCCGTGGCCCATATCAACGACCGCGTGCGCTCGGACAACTTCGTCGGCGTCGCCGGCGCGCTGCTCTTCCTCTGGGGAATCGGCGCGGTGGTCGGCCCGATCGCCATCGGCCAGCTCATGAACCTCCTCGGCACCGAGGGGCTGTTCCACGCCGCGGCCGCCTGCGCCGTGCTGATGGCCGCCGCGACCCTGGCCGCCCGGCGCGAACAGGTGCCCAACGAAGAGCAGACCGCCTTCGTGAGCATGGCCCGCACCACCACGGTCATCACCGAAATGGACCCGCGTGCCGATCCCGGGGAACAGGTGCAGATGGACTGGATCGAGGAGATGCAGACGTCGCAGGAGACGGAAGCCGCCGCGCCCTGACGCGGCGGCGGATCTGGAGCGGCCGACCGGAATCGAACCGGCATCACGACCTTGGGAGGGTCGGGTTCTACCGTTGAACTACGGCCGCCTTGCGGGGCGAACGCCCACCCGCGTATTTGTAGCCGGTTTCGGGGGCGAAACGCAAGCGCACTCCGGCCGGCTCCGGGCCGCCACCGCGGTCGCACCGGTGGCCGCGCGGCCATGCACCGCGAACGCACAGCACCACGCGCCCGCCTGGTGCGACGCCCCGTGTCGGGTCACAACGATAGACAGACACTATCACTAATTTAACGACAATCAATTGGAACAACCAATCGGTCGCCAGTAGGGTGTGCACTCGAGGTTCAACGTCACGGAAAGGAGTCGATACCAATGTCTCTCATCAACACCGAGATCAAGCCGTTCAAGTCCACTGCGTTCAAGGCTGGCGCGGATTTCTTCGATGTCAGCGACCAGGACCTGCGCGGCGGGTGGTCCGTGGTGTTCTTCTACCCGGCGGACTTCACCTTCGTCTGCCCGACGGAGCTCGAGGACCTGGCCGACCACTACGACGAGTTCCAGAAGCTGGGCGTCGAGATCTACAGCGTCTCCACCGACACCCACTTCGCCCACAAGGCCTGGCACGACACCTCCGAGGCCATCGGCAAGATCAAGTTCACCATGGTCGGCGACCCCACCGGTGAGATCACGCGCAACTTCGACAACATGCGCGAGGGCGAGGGCCTGGCCGACCGTGCCACGTTCGTGATCGATCCGGACGGCGTCATCCAGGCGATGGAGACCACCGCCGAGGGCATCGGCCGCGACGCCACCGACCTGCTGCGCAAGGTCAAGGCGGCGCAGTACGTGCGCAACCACCCCGGCGAGGTCTGCCCGGCGAAGTGGAAGGAGGGTGAGACCACCCTCGAGCCGTCGCTGGACCTGGTCGGCAAGATCTAAGCACACCGGTGCCGACCGCGGGTCCGCACCGCCGGACCCGCACGCATCCCAAGAGCGTGTCCGGCCCCGCCGGGGCCGGCACGCCCACCGAATCCGAACCAAGGGGGCATCGTCATGTTGGACGACAAGCTCAAGGACCAGTTGAAGGCCTATCTCGAGAACGTGACCCAGCCGGTCGAGCTGGTCGCCTCCCTCGATGATGGTGCCAAGTCCACGGAGCTCGACGAGCTGCTGCGGGAGATCGAGTCCCTTTCGGACAAGATCAGCCTGCTGCGCCGCGAGGACGAGGACGACGACACCCACGTGCGTCGGCCCTCCTTCGATATCCGCCGCGCGGGCACAGACATCAGTGTGCGCTTCGCCGGCATCCCGCTGGGTCACGAGTTCACCTCGCTGGTGCTGGCGCTGCTGCAGGTGGGCGGCCACCCGTCCAAGGCATCGCGGGAGATCATCGAGCAGATCGAGGCGCTCGATGGGGACTACCACTTCGAGACGTTCTTCTCGCTGTCCTGTCAGAACTGCCCGGACGTGGTGCAGGCGCTCAATCTCATGAGCGTCATCAACCCGCGCATCCGGCACGAGGCCATCGACGGCGCGCTGTTCCAGGACGAGGTCGAGGCCAAGGAGATCATGGCCGTGCCGAGCGTCTACCTCAACGGTGAACCCTTCACCCAGGGGCGCATGACCCTCGAGGACCTCGTCGCCAAGCTGGACACCGGCTCCGAGGCCCGCGATGCGGAGAAGATGCGCGAGAAGGACCCGTTCGACGTTCTCGTCGTCGGCGGCGGTCCGGGTGGCGCGGCCTCGGCGATCTACGCCGCGCGCAAGGGCATCCGCACCGGCGTGGCCTCCGAGCGCTTCGGTGGCCAGGTGATGGACACCCTGGGCATCGAGAACTTCATCTCCGTGCCCTATACCGAGGGGCCGAAGCTCGCCGCTGCGCTCGAGGAGCACGTCAAGGAGTACGGCGTCGACATCATGGACCGCCAGCGCGCCGAGGCGCTGATCCCGGCCGAGGAGCCCGGCCGGCCCCACGAGGTGCGCCTCGCCAACGGCGCCAGCCTAAAAGGCCGGACCGTAGTGCTCGCCACCGGCGCGCGCTGGCGCTCGCTCGGCGTGCCCGGCGAAGAGGAGTACCGCAACAAGGGCGTGGCCTACTGCCCCCACTGCGACGGCCCGCTGTTCAAGGGCAAGCGCGTGGCGGTGATCGGCGGCGGCAACTCCGGCGTCGAGGCCGCGATCGACCTCGCCGGCATCGTCGATCATGTCACGGTGCTGGAATTCGCCGACAAGCTGGGCGCGGACGCCGTGCTGCAGAAGAAGCTCCACAGCCTGCCCAACGTGGACGTGATCTGCTCGGCGCAGACCACCGAGATCACCGGCGACGGCTCCCGGGTCAACGGCCTCGACTACAAGGACCGCGAGACCGGCGGGATGCACCACGTCGAGCTCGCCGGCGTGTTCGTGCAGATCGGCCTGCTACCCAACACCGAATGGCTCCAGGGCAGCGTGGCGCTGAGCAAGTACGGCGAGATCGAGGTCGACGCCCGCGGCGAGACCTCCGTGCCCGGTGTCTTCGCCGCCGGCGACGCGACCACCGTGCCGTACAAGCAGATCGTCATCGCCATGGGCGAAGGCTCCAAGGCGGCCCTCAGCGCCTTCGACTTCCTCATCCGCAACAGCGTCTCCGAGGAAGAAGACGCCGCCGCCTGAGCCG
>NZ_WNXE01000800.1:0-764 GCF_010993615.1 Arhodomonas sp. KWT
CGACGGCGCTGGTGATGATCGGCAGCCTCCTGCTCGGCGTCTTCTACCGCTACGTGCTCGGCGACTCGCTGGTCTGGAGCGGCGAGGTCGCGCTGCTGGCGTTCACCTGGACGGTGTTCCTGTTCGCAAGCGCACTGGTCCGCGACATGGCCCACGTGCGCGTGACCCTGCTGGTCGAGTCCCTGCCCGGGCCCGCCTCGGAGGTGCTGGAGCGGCTGATCGTGCTGCTCGTGCTCACCTTCGGGCTGATCATGCTCTGGACGGGATGGAACTTCGCGCTTTTCACCGCGAACCAGGTCTCGCCGGCCATGCGCTACCCGCTGTGGCTGCGCAACGCGGCGATGCCCGTCGGCGGGGCGCTGATCGCCTTCCACGCGGCGGTACTGCTGCTGCGCCCGACACCCATTCGCAGCATGGAGGGTAACGGCAATGGGTGAGATCGGTATGGTACTGATCGTCGGGCTGTTCGTACTGCTGCTGCTCGGCGTCCCCATCGCATTCACGCTCGGGCTGCTCACCGCGGTGGGCATCTGGATGGCGGACCTCAATCCGCTGATCCTCGCCCAGCGGCTCATCGCCGGGAGCACCGTCACCAGTCTCCTGGCCATTCCCGGATTCATCCTCGCCGGCGAGCTGATGAGCGCCGGCGGGCTCTCGCGGCGGCTCGTACGGGTCGCGGCGACGCTGTTCGGCCACCTCCCCGGCGGGCTGTCGATGTCCACGGTGGCGGCCGGCACCTTCTTCGGCGCGATCTCCGGCTCGGC
>NZ_WNXE01000801.1:0-763 GCF_010993615.1 Arhodomonas sp. KWT
CTCGACCATCTCCGCGAGACCGCCCTCGCCGCGGACGAAATCGATGCCGGCATTGCGGTACATGCCGCTCACCGGGCTGTCGCCCATGAACCAGTAGGTGAGCCCGGCGGTATGGGTGAGCAGGTGATGAATGGTGATGGGCCCGTCGGCGGGCTTGAGCCGGGGCGCCTGGGCGCTGCCGCCCACCAGGACCTGCATGTCCTCGAACTCCGGGAGGTAACGGGCCACGGGGTCGTCGAGCTGGAAGGCTCCCGCCTCGTAGAGCATCATCAGCGCCACAGTGGTGAGCGGCTTGGTCATGGAGAACACGCGGAAGAGCGTGTCCCGCTGCACCGGAGCACCCGCCTCGATGTCCCGCTGACCCTCGCACTCGAAGAACGCGACCCGCCCATGCCGGGCGATGAGCACGCTCGCCCCGGGCAGGCGCTCACGCTCGACCTGCTCGCGCATCCAGCGCCGCACCCGGCCGAGCCGTTCGCGGCTCAGCCCCACCTGCTCCGGTGCCACCGGTGTCTCCATCATGACCAACTCCCTGCGTGATCCACTGCACCCCCGGGACGCGCGGGCTTCGGTGCGCCCGAGCCACCGGCCGCGCCCGCGACGGCGGTTCCAGGTGTGCCGCACCCAATCGTGCCCATCCCCCGGCCACGACGTCCAGAGCGGGCCCATAGCCTCACCGCCCCTCGCGTGGCGACAAAGGAGATCCGAGGACGACGCGGCACGCTCGCTCCGATCAGCGACGACCACCGCACCCCCCACTACC
>NZ_WNXE01000802.1:0-763 GCF_010993615.1 Arhodomonas sp. KWT
CTGCACCTCGGCGACGATGCGCGTGGCCCCGGCACTGACCTCGACCCTGCCGCTGATGCTCGTCTGCCCGTCCCGGGCCTCGATCTCCAGCGGTACCTTCGTCTTTTCGGCTAACGGGGTGCCCTGAGTCGCCGCGTCGAACCGGTTCCTGGAGGTCCGGGCGTCCGTGTCGCCATGGTCGTATTCGTTCGCCGTGACCCGCTGGCCCGCCTCAGCGATAGCTGCCGTCGGGCTGGCGTTTCAGCCCGTAGTAGCTGGGGCGCACGCTGTTGTGCTCCTCCTGCCAGCGGCGGGAGCGGGCGATGGCCTCCTGGACCTGCTCGTCGGTCATCTTCTCGGCTAGCGCCTCTTTCTTCTCGATGTCGCCGGTGCCGCCGAGGTCGTACATCATGTACGCCTTGACCAGGTCCTTTTCGGTGCCAATGCCCTGGGCGTAGTAGTCACCCAGCCATCCCTGTGCGGTTAGGTCGTCCATTTCCGCTGCCTTTTTCATTAACTGGAACGCCTTTTTCTCGTCCTTGGCAACGATATGGCCGTGTTCATACTTGCCCGCCAGCTCCGACATGCCATCGGAGGCACCGCTCTGGGCATATTTTTTGAGCCAGTACAGGTATTTCTCGTCATCCGGCTCAATGTTGTTCCTCTCATCGCCGTCCCTGAACGCATAAAACAGTTCTTTCTGCGCTTTGGGAAAGCCCTGCTCGCCGGCCTCGGCGGTGAGCTCGAGCCATTTCTCCGGGCTCTTCTCCACGGTGTAGCCGGC
>NZ_WNXE01000803.1:0-763 GCF_010993615.1 Arhodomonas sp. KWT
GGCCTGTGGCTGGACGGTCGTGACCCGGGCTACTCGGTGTACTGGACGCCGGTCTGCCTGGTCGGCGGCGTCGTGCTCGGTGCCAGTAACGTGTATCTGTTCGTACGGGGGCGGGACCGGTGAATGGCGGTGGCCTGATCGACGGCGGCGGCGTGGCCCTGGGCCCGGTCACGCTCAGCGACACCGTGCTCTACACGTGGCTGATCATGGCCGTGCTGGCGCTCGCCTGCCGGCTGCTCACCCGCCGCCTGGGCGACGACCCGGGGATGGTCCAGACGGCGCTGGAGGGCATCGTCGAGGCCATTGAGGGCGCCGTGGCGCAGGTCATGCCGGATCATCCGGAACGGGTGGTCCCGCTGGTGGGGACCCTGTGGGTGTTCCTGGTGGTGGCCAACCTGCTCGGCATCGTGCCGGGGCTGCACTCGCCCACCGGCGATCTCTCCGCCACCGCCGCGCTCGCGTTCGTGGTGTTCGTCTCGGTGCACGTCTTCGGCGTGCGCTACCAGGGCCTGCGCGGCTATCTCCGCCACTACCTCTCGCCGAGCCCGATCCTGCTGCCGTTCAACGTCATCGGCGAGATCACGCGCACGGTGGCGCTGGCGGTGCGGCTGTTCGGCAACATCATGAGCCTGGAGCTCACGGCGCTTCTGGTGCTCGTGGTCGCCGGGTTCCTCGCGCCGGTACCCATCCTGATGCTGCACGTCATCGAGGCCCTGGTGCAGGCCTACATCTTCGGCATGCTCGCGCTGGTGTACATCGCCGG
>NZ_WNXE01000804.1:0-763 GCF_010993615.1 Arhodomonas sp. KWT
CTCGGCGCGGGCTACGGGGCTGCCGCGCTGGCCGAGTGGGGCATCGCCGGCTCGCTGGTGTTCTTCGGTGTCTGCCTCGCTGCCGGGCGGCGTCTGCCGCTGGGAGCGGCCGCCGTGATCACCGCCGTGTTCGCCGTGGCCCACGGCCATGCCCACGGGGCGGAGGCCGGCGGCGCCGCGGCCTGGTTCGCCTTCGGCACCGGCATGGTCCTGGCGACCGCGGCCCTGCACGCCCTCGGCGTGCTCGCCGGCATTGCTGCGCAGCGCCTGCCGGCGGCCGGCATCGGACTGCGGCTGGCGGGCGGCGCGACCGCCGCCTTCGGCGCCGTGGTCCTGGTGGGCCTGCTGGCGTGAGCGCGGTGCCGGCCAGTGCACCGGGATGGCGCGCCGGGCTGGAGCTGGGTTTCGCCCGCGACGGCACGCGAACCATTCCGGTGCATCGGCGCCACTTCGGGCCGCTGCGGGTCCAGAAGGCGTTCCACCCGGAGCCCGGGGTGTGCCACAGCTACATCCTGCACCCGCCGGGCGGGGTGGTCGGCGGGGACCGGCTCAACACCACCGTGGACGTGGCCGGTGACGCCCACGCCCTGATCACCACGCCGGGCGCGAACAAGTTCTACCGCAGCGGCGGGCCGGTGGCCTGCCAGCGCCAGACCCTGCGGGTCGCCGACGGCGGCACCCTGGAGTGGCTGCCGCTGGAGCAGATCGTCTTCGACGGCGCCCAGGCGGAGGCGACGCTGGCGGTGGAGCTCGCCGGCGATGC
>NZ_WNXE01000805.1:0-763 GCF_010993615.1 Arhodomonas sp. KWT
GGCCTGTGGCTGGACGGTCGTGACCCGGGCTACTCGGTGTACTGGACGCCGGTCTGCCTGGTCGGCGGCGTCGTGCTGGGGGCCAGCAATGTCTATCTGTTCATACGGGGGCGGGACCGGTGAACGGCGGCGGACTGCTCGACGGCGGCGGCGTGGCCCTTGGTCCGGTCACGCTCAGCGACACGGTGCTCTACACGTGGCTGATCATGGCCGTGCTGGCGCTCGCCTGCCGACTGCTCACCCGCCGCCTGGGCGACGACCCGGGCATGGTCCAGGCGGCGCTTGAGGGCATCGTCGAGGCCATCGAGGGCGCCGTGGCGCAGGTCATGCCGGATCATCCGGAACGGGTGGTGCCGCTGGTGGGGACCCTGTGGGTGTTCCTGGTGGTGGCCAACCTGCTCGGTATCGTGCCGGGGCTGCACTCGCCCACCGGTGATCTATCCGCCACCGCCGCGCTCGCGTTCGTGGTGTTCGTCTCGGTGCACGTCTTCGGTGTGCGCTACCAGGGCCTGCGCGGCTATCTCCGGCACTACCTCTCGCCGAGCCCGATCCTGCTGCCGTTCAACGTCATCGGCGAGATCACGCGCACGGTGGCACTTGCGGTGCGGCTGTTCGGCAACATCATGAGCCTGGAGCTCACGGCACTGCTGGTGCTCGTGGTGGCCGGATTCCTCGCGCCGGTGCCGATCCTGATGCTGCACGTCATCGAGGCCCTGGTGCAGGCCTACATCTTCGGCATGCTCGCGCTGGTGTACATCGCCGG
>NZ_WNXE01000806.1:0-761 GCF_010993615.1 Arhodomonas sp. KWT
TGAACACCGCCGCGCAGGTCGAGGCCGAGGAACATCGGCCGCGCCCCCAGCGCCCGCAGCCAGTCCGGTGTGGACTGCGCGAGGTTGAGCGCGACCGTGTACTTCGGCCCCAGAGAGACGTCCAGCTCGTCCTTGGCGGCGAGCTGGGCCTCGGTGTTGTTGAGGCGGACCAGGAAGCGGCCCTCGCGCACCTCGGTGCCCTTGACTGCCAGTCCCATGCCCTCGATGCGGTCGACGACGCGCTGCTGCACGGTCTCCGCCGGAGGGTCACCGGACTCAGTGGATATCTGCAGCGCCGGGTCCGAGCCGAAGAGGTTCGGCAGCGCGTAGATCACCCCCACCACGAGCACGACCGCAAGGATGAGGTACTTCCAGAGCGGATAGCGGTTGGTCATGCCGACTCCCTGGTCGCGGCGGGATTACTGCTCGTCCGACTTGCCGGCTTTCTTCCCCGACTTGTCCTGGCCGCTGTCGGCCTTCTCCAGCTTCTGCTTGAGCGTGCCCTTGGGCAGCACCTGCGCCACGGCACTCTTCTGCAGCCGGATCTCGACATTCGGGGCGATCTCGACGCTGGCGAAGTTCTCGCCGACATCGGTCACCTTGCCGGCGAGCCCGCCGCTGGAGACGATCTCGTCGCCCTTGGCGAGGCCCTCGACGAGCTTCTTGTGCTCCTTGGCGCGCTTCTGCTGGGGACGGATCAGCAGGAAGTAGAAGATGACGATCAGGGCAACGGGAAAGATCAGACTGGTGAGCGTACCGCC
>NZ_WNXE01000807.1:0-761 GCF_010993615.1 Arhodomonas sp. KWT
CGCTCGCGGGCCTGTGCCTGGCTGTACTGCCATTCGGAAAGGGTGTGGCTCGGCGCCACCTCCACGGCGGTGACCTTGTACTCCGGGCACTCCGTGGCCCAGTCGGAGAATTCCGTGGTGACAACGTTGGTCGCGGTCTCCGGGAAGTGGAAGGTGGTGTAGACCACGCCGGGCATCATCCGCGGGCTGATGTGCGCGTGCAGGGTCGTCTCGCCGATGCGGCTGGCGAGGCGCACGCGCATGCCCTCGCGGATGCCGCGGGTCTCCGCGTCCTCCGGGTGGATTTCGAGGATGTCCTCATCGTGCCACACGCGGTTGTCCGTGCGCCGGGTCTGGGTGCCGACGTTGTACTGCGAGAGGATCCGCCCGGTGGTGAGCAGCAGCGGGAAGCGCCGGTTCGCCCGCTCGTCGGTGGCGACGTAGGGCGTGAGCAGGAACCGGCCGAGCCCGCGGACGAACTCGCCCACGTGCATGACCCGGGTGCCTTCCGGATGGGCCTCGTTGCACGGCCACTGGATGCTGCCGAGCTCGTCGATCTTCTCGAAGCTCACGCCGGCGAAGGTCGGCGTGGTCCGGGCGATCTCGTCCATGATCTCGCCGGGATGGCGGTAGTGCATGGGATAGCCCAGCGCCTGGGCGAGCGCCTGGGTGATCTCCCAGTCCGCCATGCCCGCCGGTGCCTCGGTGATCTTGCGCACCCGGTTGATCCGCCGTTCGGCGTTGGTGAAGGTGCCGTCCTTCTCCAGGAAGGTCGAGCCCGG
>NZ_WNXE01000808.1:0-760 GCF_010993615.1 Arhodomonas sp. KWT
TTCGCGCCGGACAACCGTTGCGTCATCACGCCGAGCTGTCGGCTGACCCACATCCTGGGCGACGCCCTCAAGGCCTTCTTCGCGGAACTGGACAAGCATACCCTCGCGGACCTGCTCACCACCCGGGACGACATGCGCGAGCTGCTCGGCATCCGCGGCATCCCCGTGGTCCAGGCGGCGAAGAGCGGCTGACGGGGTCACCGCCGCGGCCGGAACACCAGCCGGCTGGAGAGCACGAAGTTCACGCTCATGCCGCCGGCGCCGCCGACTAGCACCGCGCACAGCGGCAGCAGTGCCGTACCGGCGGGCACTGCGGCCGCCACGCCCCGGCCCGCATGGAGCACGAGCGCGAACAGCGCGAGGTTGAGGGCACCGCCGGTCGCGTGGGCGCTGTAGAAGCTCAGCAGCTGTGGCAGCACCCGCCGCCTGCGCCGGTGCCCCGCGAAGGTGAACCGGCGGTTGAGGAAATACCCCACGGTCATCGCCAAGGCCAGTGAGCCGAGGCGCGCGGCACGCAGGCCCACCGGACACAACGCGTGAATGGTGTACAGGCCGGCGGCATCCACGCCGGCCATCACGCCCCCGACCAGGGCAAAGCGGGCGAACGTCGCGCCACCCGCCGTCGACCGCGTCACGCCACCGTCCCGCCTTGGCCTCATGCTGGGATACCCGCGTCGCCTGATCTGCCGACACCATACCGTGCCCCCGGGGGCGCCACCGTGACAGCCGGGTTTCACGTGTGCGCCACGCCCGCCGGCAG
>NZ_WNXE01000809.1:0-760 GCF_010993615.1 Arhodomonas sp. KWT
CTCGACACGCGCAAGACCCTGCCGGGACTGCGCCGCGCCCAGAAGTACGCCACCGCCTGCGGCGGCGCCGTGAACCATCGCCAGGGGCTGTTCGACGCGATCCTGATCAAGGAGAATCACGTCCTCGCCTGCGGCGGCATCACCGCGGCCGTCCAGGCCGCCCGCCATCACCACCCGGACGTCACCGTCGAGGTGGAGACCGAGACCCTCGACGAGGTCGCCGAAGCGCTCGCCGCCGGTGCCGACATCATCATGCTCGACAACTTCCCGCTGGCGGCCATGCGCGAGGCGGTGGCCATGAACGCCGGCCGCGCCCGGCTCGAGGCCTCCGGCAACGTCGAGTGGGAGGGGCTGGCCGGCATCGCGGCGACGGGCGTGGACTACGTCTCCACCGGGGCACTGACCAAGCACGTCCGCGCCGTGGATCTGTCCATGCGCCTGCAACCCGGCACCCCCCAACGTTAACGTAAACACATCCACCGCGACCGACACGGAGGTTCGACATGTCGCGCTACACCCTCGTCCTTGCCGCCCTGCTGCTCCTCGCCCTGCCCACGGCCGCACCGGCCGGGAACGCGAAGGCCCGCTATTCCGCGCCCTATCTCCTCGACGATCCGGACTCCACCGCCGACCGCGGCCGGCGCCTGGAGCCCGGCGAGCCCGTGACCACCGGCCGCCGCGAGGGCCGCTACGTGCACGTACGCACCCGTAACGGCGACAGCGGCTGGGTCCGCAGCAGTCAGCTGCGCTGAGCCCCGCA
>NZ_WNXE01000080.1:0-1520 GCF_010993615.1 Arhodomonas sp. KWT
GTGCGCAGAACCTGAACAAGGAGCGCGCCCGCCTCGTCGATATCGTCACCACGCTGGACCGGCTGCTCTCGGGCCTCACCGATGCCGGCGAGCTCGTGGAGATGGCCCGCGAGGAGGGCGACGAGGACACCCTGGCCTCGGTGGAGGCGGACCTCGAGCGCTACCGCGCGGACGTCGAGTCGCTGGAGTTCCAGCGGATGTTCTCCGGCGAGATGGACGACCGCAACGCCTTCCTGGACATCCAGGCCGGCTCCGGCGGCACCGAGGCCCAGGACTGGGCCAACATGCTGCTGCGCATGTATCTGCGCTGGTTCGAGCGCCGCGGCTTCAGCGCCGAGATCATCGAGCTCTCCGAGGGCGACGTCGCCGGGATCAAGAGCGCCACCGTAAAGGTCGAGGGGGATCACGCCTTCGGCTGGCTGCGTACCGAGACCGGTGTGCACCGGCTGGTGCGCAAGTCGCCGTTCGACTCCGGCAACCGGCGTCACACCTCGTTCGCGGCGGTGTTCGTCTCCCCGGAGATCGACGAGGACGTCGCCATCGACGTCGATCCCTCGGACCTGCGCGTCGATGTCTACCGCGCCAGCGGTGCCGGCGGCCAGCACGTCAACCGCACGGAGTCGGCGGTGCGTATCACCCACCTCCCCACGGGGATCGTGGTTCAGTGTCAGAACAGCCGCTCCCAGCACGCCAACCGCGCCACGGCGATGAACCAGCTCCGCGCCCGGCTCTACGAGCTGGAGATGCAGAAGCAGCGCGAGAAGGCGGAGCAGGTCGAGGACAGCAAGTCGGACATCGGCTGGGGCAGCCAGATCCGCAACTACGTGCTCGACCAGTCGCGGATCAAGGACCTGCGTACCGCCGTGGAGGTGGGTAACACCCAGGCCGTGCTGGACGGCGATCTCGACCAGTTCATCGAGGCGAGTCTCAAGGCCGGGCTCTGAGGGGCGCGCCGTGATCGCCGGTACGGGGGCGGGGCACTGCCCGGGCCGGAACGACCGGGTGGGGGTGGCAGGCCGGTCACGGACACGCTGTGAACACGTCCCTGTACGCCCGACGATGGCCGTCCCTGACCGCCGTCGATCCGGGACCGGCCCACCGCGCCCGCGGTCGGCGGCAACCGGCGCGTTTCAACGAAATCGCACTTTTAACAACGGATTAATCGGACTTTCCAGACGCCATGTCCACACCTGAACAGACCGACGAGAACAAGCTCATCGCCGAGCGCCGGCGCAAGCTCGCCGACTGGCGGGAGACGGGCCACGCCTTCCCCAACGACTTCCGGCCGGACGCGGAGGCGGGTCGGCTGCAGGCGGACTACGCCGACGCCGAGCGCTGGGATGCGGACGCCCTGGCGGCGGCGAACGTGCGGGTGCGCGTCGCCGGGCGGCTGATGGCCAAGCGGGTGATGGGCAAGGCGAGCTTCACCCACGTCCAGGACATGAGCGGGCGCATCCAGCTGTTCCTGCGCCGGGACGACCTCCCGGAGGGCGGGTACGCGGCGTTCAAGGGCTGGGACC
>NZ_WNXE01000080.1:1618-2696 GCF_010993615.1 Arhodomonas sp. KWT
GGGTTCCTCGAGGTCGAGACCCCGATGATGCAGCCGATCCCGGGCGGGGCGACGGCGCGGCCTTTCGTCACCCATCACAACGCCCTCGACCGGGACCTCTACCTGCGCATCGCCCCGGAGCTTTACCTCAAGCGCCTGGTGGTCGGCGGCCTCGAGCGGGTCTACGAGATCAACCGCAACTTCCGTAACGAGGGGGTGTCCACGCGGCACAACCCCGAGTTCACGATGCTCGAGTTCTACCAGGCCTACGCCGACCACAACGACCTCATGGACCTCACCGAGGTCCTGCTGCGCGGCCTCGCACAGGACGTGCTCGGCGATGAGCGGGTGACCTACCAGGGCGAGACCTTCGACTTCGGTGCACGCTTCCCGCGGCTGTCGGTGCGCCAGGCGCTGCTCGACTACAACGACGACCTGGATGCGGCCACCGTGGACGACCGCCAGACCCTGGGTGCCTACGCCGGGCGGCACGGGCTGGAGGTCGAGGCCGGTTGGGGGCTCGGCAAGCTCCAGATCGAGCTCTTCGAGGCGACGGTGGAGGAGCGGCTGCACGGGCCGCTGTTCATCGTGGACTATCCCAAGGAGGTCTCGCCGCTGGCCCGCCCGAAGGACGATGACCCGTTCGTCACCGAGCGCTTCGAGCTGTTCGTCGGCGGCCGCGAGATCGCCAACGGGTTCTCCGAGCTCAACGACGCCGAGGATCAGGCCGAGCGTTTCCGCGCCCAGGCCGCGGCCAAGGAGGCCGGTGACGACGAGGCCATGTTCTACGACGCGGACTTCATCCGCGCGCTGGAGTACGGCCTGCCGCCGACCGCGGGCGAGGGCATCGGTATCGACCGCCTGGTCATGCTGCTCACCGACTCCCCTTCGATCCGCGACGTCCTGCTCTTCCCGGCGATGCGCCCGCAGGCCGCGGAGTAACGGCCCGGGTTCAGCCGGCGTCTGCCGGCGGCGTGCCCGGGGCGGCGTACGGGAGGTCGAGCAGCGCCACCGGCCCGCCCCCGATGTGCGGCGTGGCGTTGGCGGCGGCGTCGATGCGCAGCACGGCTAGGCCCTCGAACACGGCCTCGCCGGATGC
>NZ_WNXE01000080.1:2796-9852 GCF_010993615.1 Arhodomonas sp. KWT
CGGGGGCCGCCCGGCGCCGCCGAGGCGGTAGAGCCGGCGTTTGAGCTGGCCGAGGTAGTGCATCCGCGCCACCACCTCCTGGCCCGGGTAACAGCCCTTGTCGTAGGCGAGCCCGCGCAGCGGCTCCAGGTTGAGCATCTGGGGGACGAAGCGCTCGGCGGTGGCGTCGACGATCTCCGGCAGACCGGCACGGATGTCGAGCAGCCGCCAGGTGGACGGGCCCACCGCCGGGAGCGCCCGTGCGATCGCGTCCCAGACCGCACCCGCCTCGTCGGCGGGCACGAGCAGCAGCCAGCGGGGTTCCGGGTCGGGCAGGCGCACCGCGGTGAGATCGCCGGCCCGGGTGACCGCGTCCACGGCACCAGGCGGTGTCCCCGCGAGTTCGGACAGCGGCGCGGACGCGGGGGTGCCCGCGAGCCCGATAACCGCCGTCTCCCCGCCGATGTCCTCCAGGGTGACCCGGGCGCGGAGGACGAACATCCGCAGGCGCTTGAGCACCGCCGGCACCCGCTCCGCGGCGGTGAGCAGGAGGAACCCCTCGTCCGTGCGGATGACGCGGAACAGCGCCAGCACCCGGCCCTTGGCCGTGCACCAGCCGGCGAGCCGGGACTGGCCGGGATCCATGTCCTCGATCGCGTTGGTGAGCTGGGCCTGCAGGAACGCCGGGGCGTCCTCGCCGGTCACGCGGATCACACCGGTGCCTGGCAGGGGGGCAGCGACGCCGCCGTCGGCGACGTGGCGCGCCTCGTCCGACACCGGTGCCAGGTGGCCGTCCCCGCCGGTACCGAGTTCCTGTAAAATTGCGGTCCATGAGTCGGTCATAGAGTGAACCTTCCGGGCGTATCGCGATCCCGTCTTGGAGGTGAATCCGGATTGAGAGGCATTCTCCCACGTCCGGGGCCGAGGGCAAAAAGCAGGAGGCAGCCATGAGCGAGAACGAACGCGAGCCCGAGCAGGCGAGCGCCGAGCAGCCGGTGGAGGGCGACGACCGCGGCACGGCGGAGCGCCGGCGCGAGCGTCCCGGCGAGGCCTGGCCCGAGGAGATCGGCGGTCCCCGCGGGCCGGAGCCCACCCGCTACGGCGACTGGGAGAGCAACGGGCGCTGTAGCGACTTCTAGTCACCTGCCCGGCGCGCCGGCGGAGCCGCCGGGACGGGAGGTCCGTGGGGACCGGGGCCCGCACATCCGCGGAATCCCTTCGGGGCGAGACGGGTGCCGTGCGGCGCGCGCGGCATGAGCCCGACGGCTGAATCGCGAGCGACGTGGCCCGGGCGACGGGCATTCGCGTTGCGCCGCAACGGTGCATGGGGGCATGCTTTCGGCCGGTTATTATTTTCCTTTTTTATCAAAAGGATACAGGTTGTTTTTGAGGCGTGTTGCAGCGCAAGACACTTGCAAGCGCAGGCGCGGAAGTATAGTTTTAGCGCCGGCATCGAGTGAACTACCCAAAAGAATGAAGCGGAGCGAGTTTCATGCAGTCCGATAATCGGCCGCTTTCTCCCCACCTCCAGATCTACCGGCTGCCGTTCACGGCGCTGACGTCGATCAGTCACCGCATCTCGGGCGTGCTGCTCTGCGTCGGTGCGCTGGTTCTCGTTTACTGGCTGACCGCGCTGGCCGGTGGTCCGCGCAGCTACGCCACCGCCAATGCCGTGCTCGGCAACGGCTTCGTGCAGCTGCTCATGTTCGTGTGGACCTTCGTGCTCTTCTATCACCTGTGCAACGGCATCCGGCACCTGTTCTGGGATGCGGGCTACGGGTTCGAGCTCGAGACCGCGCGCAAGAGCGGCATGGCGGCAATCGTGGCGGCCGGCGTGCTTACGCTGGTGGCGTGGATCATCGCGCTGAGCGTGTGAACGCGAGCGGCGAGGGGGTAGACATGCAGTTTCGTACACCGATCAAGCAGGCGCGCGGGCTCGGCTCGGCGCATCACGGCGCCACCCACTGGTGGTTCCAGCGGCTCACGGCCATCGCGCTCGTTCCGCTCATGCTCTGGTTCATCGTGGGGGTCGCGACGGTCAGCAGCGGAGGCTATCTCGCCGCGGTCGCGTGGCTGAGCGCGCCGTTCAACGCCGCGCTCATGGCGCTGGTGGTCGGGCTCGTGTTCTGGCACGGGGCCATGGGGATCCAGGTGGTCCTCGAGGATTACGTGGGCTGTGAGGCGCTGCGCCAGGCGCTGATCGTGCTCGTGAAATTCGTCGCGGTGGTGCTCGGCGCGGTCGGCATCATTTCGGTACTGCGCGTCGCGGTGGGAGGCTGATTCATGGCGGGCGATTACGAGATCATCGACCATACCTACGACGTCGTCGTGGTGGGCGCCGGCGGCGCCGGCCTGCGCGCGACCTTCGGTATGGCCGAGAAGGGACTCAACACGGCCTGCGTGACCAAGGTCTTCCCGACCCGCAGCCACACCGTGGCCGCCCAGGGCGGCGTGAGCGCCGCACTCGGCAACATGGGCGAGGACGACTGGCGCTGGCACGCCTACGACACCATCAAGGGCTCCGACTGGCTCGGTGACCAGGACGCCATCGAGTACATGTGCCGCGAGGCCATCCCGTCCATCGTCGAGCTCGAGCACTACGGCGTGCCGTTCTCCCGCACCGAGGAGGGCCGCATCTACCAGCGCCCCTTCGGCGGCATGACCACGCACTTCGGCGAGGGCCGTGCCCAGCGCACCTGTGCCGCGGCGGACCGTACCGGTCACGCCATCCTGCACACCCTCTACCAGCAGTCGCTCAAGCATCAGGCGGAGTTCTACATCGAGTTCTTTGCCATCGACCTGATCATGGACGAGGACGGTGCCTGCCGCGGCGTCATCGCCCTGGATCTCGCCACCGGCAAGATCCACCGCTTCCGCGCCCACGTGGTGGTGCTCGCCACCGGCGGTTACGGGCGGACCTACTTTTCCTGCACCTCCGCGCATACCTGCACCGGCGACGGCGCCGGCATGGTCCTGCGCGCCGGTCTGCCGGTCCAGGACATGGAGTTCATCCAGTTCCATCCCACCGGTATCTACGGCGCGGGTTGCCTGATCACCGAGGGCGTGCGCGGCGAGGGCGGCTACCTCACGAACTCCGACGGCGAGCGCTTCATGGAGCGCTACGCCCCCAATGCCAAGGACCTCGCTTCCCGCGACGTGGTCAGCCGCTCCATGACGGTGGAGATCCGCGAGGGCCGCGGCGTGGGCCCGGAGCAGGACCACATCCACCTGCATCTGGAGCACCTCGGCCCGGAGGTCATCAACGAGCGCCTGCCCGGCATCGCCGAGACCGCGCGCATCTTCGCGGGCGTCGACGTGACCAAGGAGCCGATCCCGGTGCTGCCCACCGTCCACTACAACATGGGCGGCATCCCGACGAACTACCGCGGCGAGGTCGTCGCCCCCCGCGACGGCGATCCGGACGCGGTCGTGCCGGGGCTCATGGCCATCGGTGAGGCGGGCTGCGTGTCCGTGCACGGTGCCAATCGCCTGGGCTCGAACTCGCTGCTCGACCTGGTGGTCTTCGGCCGCTCGGCGGCGATCCGTGCCGCGGAGCTGGTCGACGAGGCCGGCGCGAACCACCGTCCGCTGCCCGCCGACAGCGCCGAGCCGGCGCTGGCGCGGCTCGACCGACTGCGCAACGCCAACGGCTCGGAGCCGACGGCGCGCATCCGCGACCGCATGCAGCGGACGATGCAGAACTACGCCGCCGTGTTCCGTACCGGTGAGACGCTGGAGGAGGGCTGCAAGCGGATCGAGGAGATCTACGCGTCGTTCGAGAACGTCAGCGTCTCCGACCGCTCGCTCATCTGGAACACCGATCTGGTGGAGACGATGGAGCTGGAGAACCTCCTCGCCAACGCGGTCACCTCCGTGCAGTCCGCGCGCAACCGCACCGAGAGCCGCGGGGCGCACGCCCGCGAGGACCACTCGGAGCGGGACGACGAGAACTGGATGAAGCACACCGTCACCTGGATGGACCGCAGCGGCAACGTGACCATCGACTACCGTCCGGTGCACATGAATACGCTGACCGACGAGATGGAGGTCATTCCGCCGAAGAAGCGGGTCTACTGAACGGCCCGCCCCCTCGCGGTTTCCAACCCGGTCAAGCGTCAGCGAAGAGGTTCACGAGATGGCGAAGTTCAGCCTGCCGGCCAATTCCCGCGTCACCGACGGCGTCACCCATCGCGCCGAGGGCGGGGGCAACATCAAGCGTTTCAAGGTCTACCGCTGGGATCCGGACAGCGGCGAGAATCCGCGGCTCGACACCTACGAGGTGGACATGGGCAGCTGCGGGCCGATGGTTCTCGACGCGCTCATCAAGATCAAGAACGAGATCGATCCCACGCTCACGTTCCGGCGCTCCTGCCGCGAGGGCATCTGCGGCTCCTGCGCGATGAACATCGACGGGCAGAACACGCTGGCCTGCACCAAGGGCATCGACGAGATCAAGGGCGACGTGCGGATCTACCCGCTGCCGTCGATGGCAGTGGTCAAGGACCTGATCCCCGATCTCACCCATTTCTATGCCCAGTACGCCTCCATCCAGCCCTGGATGAAGACGCAGAGCCCGGCGCCGCCGGATCACGAGCGGCTGCAGTCCAAGGAGGACCGTGCCGAGCTGGACGGCCTCTACGAGTGCATCCTCTGCGCCTGCTGTTCCACCTCCTGCCCGAGCTACTGGTGGAACCCGGACCGCTACCTCGGGCCGGCGGTCCTCCTGCAGGCGTACCGCTGGATCGCCGACAGCCGTGACGAGGCCACCGGCGAGCGGCTCGACGAGCTGGAGGACCCCTTCAAGCTCTACCGCTGCCACACGATCATGAACTGCACCTCGGTGTGCCCCAAGGGCCTGAACCCGGCCAAGGCCATCGCCGAGATCAAGAAGCTCATGGTCGAGCGCCGCTGAGGCCGGGCCGGTGTCAGAGGTCTCGCGACTGCGCTGGCGCTGCCGGCGCGGTACCAAGGAACTGGACTTTCTGCTGGAACGGTTCGTCAGCCGTCGCTACGAGGCGCTCGACGAGGACGGGCGCCGGGCCTTCGAGCAGTTGCTCGATCAGGAGGACGATGCGCTGGCGGACTGGCTGCTGACCGGCGCGAGCGAGCCCACGGATGGATCCCTCCGCGATATCGTCCGCCGCGTCCGCGACGGCGTTTGAGACGGCACTGACCCGCTCCCTGTGGGTCAGCGCCGTACTCACCGGTACCTACGGTGCCGGTCTCGTTCCCCTGTTTCTCCTGACGGACTGGTCCTGGACGGCGCGCGCAGTCTGGTTCGCCGTGCTCGGTGCGGGTCTTGCGCGAGGACTCTATCACCACGGGGTACCCGGTCGGGGGCGCGTGCCGCTGGCGTTGCGTCTGCCCGGCGAGGACCGGCTGGACCTGGTCGCCGCCGGCGGTATCCGGCGGGTGCGGCTGGTGGCGTCACACCGGGCCGGCCCGCTGCTCGTGGTGCACTGGGCCGCAGGGGTGCGGCGCGGCTGCTGCGTGCTTGGCCGCGACGGAGTCGCCGACTGGCGCGGCCTCTGCCGGGCGCTGCGCGCCGCGGAGGCGGCGGTCAGCGGTAGCCGGGCGTAAGTACGGTGGGGGCCGGATCCGCGGAGGGTTCCGGGTGGTCCCGGGTGAAGTGCAGCCCCCGGCTCTCGCGCCGGGCGGTGGCGCTGCGCACGATCAGCTCGGCGACCACCGCCAGGTTGCGCAGTTCGATGAGATCCGGCGTGACCCGGAAATTGCGGTAGTACTCCGCGATCTCCCGGGCGAGGAGGTCGACGCGGTGGCGGGCCCGTTCCAGACGCTTGTCCGTGCGCACGATGCCGACGTAGTCCCACATGAACCGCCGGATCTCGTCCCAGTTGTGGCTGACCACGACCTGCTCGTCGGAGTCGGTCACCAGGCTCTCGTCCCACGGCGGCACCGCCGGCGCCCGGCCGCTCCGCGCGGCGCAGTCCGCCGGGATGACCTCGGCGGCGCTCATGCCGTAGACCAGGCATTCCAGCAGCGAGTTGCTGGCCAGGCGGTTGGCCCCGTGCAGCCCGGTGTAGCTGCACTCGCCGATGGCGTGGAGACCGGGCAGGTCGGTACGCCCGTGGCGGTCGACCACGACCCCGCCGCAGGTGTAATGGGCGGCAGGAACCACCGGGATCGGCTCGCGGGTCATGTCGATGCCGAACTCCAGGCAGCGGGCGTGGATGGTGGGGAAGTGCCCGCGGATGAACGCCGCGTCCCGGTGGCTGATGTCCAGGTAGACGCAGTCCACGCCCAGGCGTTTCATCTCGTGGTCGATGGCCCGGGCAACCACGTCCCGCGGCGCGAGCTCGGCGCGCTCGTCAAAGTGCGCCATGAATCGCTCGCCGTCGGGCAGGCGCAGGACAGCGCCCTCACCGCGCACGGCCTCGCTGATCAGGAACGACTTCGCCCGGGGATGATAGAGGCAGGTGGGATGGAACTGATTGAATTCCATGTTCGCGACCCGGCAGCCGGCGCGCCACGCCATGGCGATACCGTCGCCGGTCGCCCCATCCGGGTTGCTGGTATAGAGATAGACCTTGCTCGCGCCGCCGGTGGCGAGCACCACCGTATGCGCCGGCAGAGTACGCACGCGCCCGCTCCGCCGGTCGAGCACATAGGCCCCGTGGCAGCGCGGCTCGCCGCCGGTGTGGCGCTCGGTGATCAGCTCCACCGCCATGGTGTGCTCGAGGACGGTGACGTTCTCCCGGGCGCGGACGGCGCCCTCCAGGGTCGTCTCCACCGCGCGCCCCGTGGCGTCGGCGGCGTGGACGATGCGGCGATGGCTGTGACCGCCCTCGCGGTGGAGGTGGAGATCGGCGGCTTCGCCTTCGGCGCGGGAAAAGGGGACCTCGGCATCGACGAGCCAGCGGATGGCCGCCGGTGCGTGCTCGGCGACGAAGCGTGCGGTGGCCTCCTCGGTGAGTCCGGCGCCGGCGGTGAGCGTATCGCGGACATGGTCGTCCACCGAGTCGGCGGCGTCGAGCACCGCCGAGATCCCGCCCTGGGCGTAGAGGCTGGAGCCCTCGGTCAGCGGTCCCTTGGCGATCATGGCGATACGCAGTGTCG
>NZ_WNXE01000080.1:9948-12587 GCF_010993615.1 Arhodomonas sp. KWT
TCGCGGGCAGACGCAGGGCGAGGGTGAGGCCGGCGACGCCGGTGCCGACGATGAGGACGTCATAGGGCGCGGTGGTATCGGTCATCGAGTTGCACCTGTTCTCGGCTATCGGCTACGCTCACGACGCCATCCGGATCACGACCGTCCGAGGCGCCCGCGCGGGCCCGAAGAGCCTAGCACGGCAGGGGCGCCGGCTGCTGTGTGGCGGGGGCGTTCCACTACCGCGACGAAGCACACGAACTATCCATGACGCGTATTGTCTACCGCACTGAGCAATGGCCGGCGTCACGTCCCGAGGGTCGCCGTTAATGGCAGACTCGGAATCGGACGCGGCGCTGGTCGAGCGGGTCAAGGCCGGCGACAAGCAGGCCTTCAACGTGCTGGTGCTCAAGTACCAGCACAAGCTGATCAAGCTGATCTCGCGGTATGTGCATGACCAGTCCGAGGCAATGGATGTGGCGCAGGAGGCCTTCATCAAGGCCTATCGTGCGTTGCCGCGCTTTCGTGGCGACAGCAGCTTCTATACCTGGCTTTACCGCATCGGCATCAACACGGCCAAGAATCATCTCGTCGCCATGGGGCGCAGGCCGCCGGACAGCGACGTGGACGTGCAGGACGCCGAGCGGTTTGATGTGGATTCCTCGCTCAAGGATCAGGAGTCCCCGGAGGCGCTGGCCCGCAGGGACGAGATCCAGCAGACAGTGCTCGACGCGATCGAGGCGCTGCCTGAAGACCTGCGTACGGCGGTGACCCTGCGGGAGTTTGAGGGTCTGACTTACGAGGAGATCGCGCAGGCGATGGACTGCCCGATCGGGACCGTGCGTTCGCGGATCTTCCGCGCACGGGAGGCAATAGACCGGCGGCTCAAGCCGCTGCTGTCGGAGGCGACGGGTGACGGGTATGAGTGAACACGTGAACGAACAGCTCTCGGCGCTGGCCGATGACGAGCTGCCCGGCGAGGAGATGCCCCTACTGCTGCGGCGCCTCGGCCGGGATCCGGAGCTCGTGGATCGCCTGGGCCGTTACTACACCACGAGGGCCGCCGTGCACGGCGATCTCGGACTGGCGGCGGACGGGGCCTTCGCGGAGCGGGTTGCCGCGGCGCTGGACGCCGAGCCCGCACTGGATCCGGCGGAGGCCGAGGCCCCGGTCCATCCCGAGCCCGCCGCGCACCGGCGCCGCGTGCTGCGCTTCGCCCGTCCGGTGGCGGGAGCGGCGATCGCCGCCTCCGTTGCCGTGCTCGCCGTCGGTCTCTGGCCGTCGGGTCCGGGGGAGCGCGGCAACGGCCCGGCGGCAACGGCGGTGACCGCCAGTGCGCCCTCCGCGGGCGGCGGCAACGGCCTCGCCGAAAGGGTCTCCGTGGACGAGGGTCCGGCGACCGCCGACTCCGTTGAGCGTGTCACCTGGCAGGGGCTCGATCCCACCGTACAGCGCCGGCTCAACGGTTATCTGGTCAATCATTCCGGTAATGCCGTCGGCGCCGGGGCCGGCGGTATGCTGAACTACGCACGCATCGCCGGGCATGCGCGTGCCGAATAGCGGGGCACGACGCTGGCTTGGTGCGGTGCTGGTGGTGGTCGCGGCGGTCACCGCACAGGCCGCCGCGGCGGATGCGCGCAGTGCCCACCAGTGGCTGCAGCGCATGGTCTCGGCGATGCAGGAGACCGATTACACCGGGGTGTTCGTCTACCGTCAGGGGGCATCCACGCCGGAGTCGATGCGCATCGTGCACCGTGGCGGTGAGGCCGCCGACGAGGTGGAGGAACGGCTCCACTCCCTCGACGGCGTCGCCCGGGAGATCATCCGCGACGGCAACCGCGTGACCTGCATCCTCCCCGACAGCCGCAGTGTGATGGTGGATCACCGCCAGGTGCGTAACCCGCTCACCAGCGTGCTGCCGGCGGATACCGACTCCATCGGCCGTTACTACCGTCTGGATACCGGCGGTGTGACCCGGGTCGCCGGGCGCGAGGCCCAGCGCATCCGCATCGAGGCCGCCGACGACTACCGTTACGGCTACCGTTTCTGGATCGACACCGGCACCGGCGTGATGTTGCGGGCGGACCTGGTCCACGGCGACGACACCCTGGAACAGGTGGTGTTCACCGAGATCCAGTTCCCCGACGATATCCCCGACAAGCTCCTCGAGCCCCACCTCAGCGGTCGGGATTTCACCTGGTACAAGGCCGATCCTGACGGCGAAGAGCACGACGGGCAGAAGAAGGTATTCGAGCCGGACTGGCACCTCGGCTTCATCCCGGGCGGCTTTGCCCTGCGGCTGAGCGAGCGCCGGCATATGCCCACGGGGATCGAGGGGCCGGTGGAGCACCGGATGTACTCCGACGGCCTCGCCGCCGTGTCCGTGTACGTCAGTCATCTCGACAGCAAGCTGCCGCGGTTCGAGGGGCTCTCGCGGATGGGGGCGTTCAGCGCCTTCGGCCGCGTGAGTGACGAGCGGCAGGTCGTGGTGGTCGGCGAGGTCCCGCCCAGGGCGGTCATGGAGATCGCCCGTTCGTTCGCGCCGGGTGCGCCGTCGAAGTGATCCGCGAGCCCGTGCGCGTCGTCGCGGTGGAGCCGGGGGCGATCCGCGTGCGCGGCGAGCCCGGCGCGGTCTGCCACGGCTGCGCGGCCCACGGCGG